>JAADDL010000046.1 GCA_013153915.1 Campylobacterota bacterium | reverse complement strand
CATCCAAGACTATCGCTCTATCGCTCATTTCATAAGCCAGCGAGAGATCATGCGTAGCCACCACAACACTCTTTTGCAACTCCAAAAGCATATCTATAAACCACCCCGTAGTTCTCGGATCCATTGCCGCCGTCGGTTCGTCTAGCAGAAGTATATCGGGCTCATATACCAACATCGACGCCAACATCACCTTTTGCTTCTCCCCACCGCTTAGATAAAGAGGATTTTTATCTAAAAGGTGAGTCAAACCGAACTTTTTAGATATATCCTCCACCCTTTTTTCTATATCGCTCTCTTCAAACTCTCTAAGCGAAAAGGCTATCTCATCTCTTACCGTGGGATTAAATATCATACTTTCAGGATTTTGAAAAAGTATGCCGACTCTTTTTCTAAACTCTTTATCGACACTCTTTTTGGTTATCTTTTTGCCCTCAAGCAGATACTCTCCGCTTTTTGCAAAGTAAAGACCCGCCAAAACTCTAAGAAGGGTTGATTTGCCACATCCGTTGCTTCCAAGCAAAACAACCTTTTCTTTGCTGTTTATATCAAGACTTATATCGTTTAACGCTATCTTGTCATCGTAAAAGTAAGATATATCTCTCAAACTTATCAAAAAAATCCCCTCGCTTTCATCGCCAAACTTCTCTCTTTGGCATCTTTTAGCGCCTTTTGCAAGAAAAAGTCAAACACTCTACCGATAAACCCTTTTTCTCTATCTCTCAATCTCTTTATCACTCTGGCTTTATAGGCAAGCCTAAAATCCTCATAAGTTTTTTTATACGAAACTATCTGAGACAAAGATATACTCAAAAGGTAGCTTAACTCCTTTGAAAAGGAGAAAAACTCTATCATATCGACTCTTTTGAAAAACCAAAACACAAAATATGTCAAAAGATAGACTTTTAGGTTGATATATACCAAAAAGCTCAAAACATCCACATCTTTAAAAAAAGAGAGTGCCACATATCCCAAACTTATCCCCGCATTAAATAAAAAAATGGACTTTAGCACTCTTTTATTTAATTTTACAACATCTCTATATGAGACTATCCACAGCAAAACCGTCACGACAAATATCACTCGTACATCTCTTAGCCACAAAAGCGCCAAGAGAGTTACGATAAAAGATACTCTATATAGATTTAAAACCGTTTGAAAAAAGCGGTGTTTTTTAAAGAATACTTTTTTCATCTTTTAGCGTTTTTGCAAGGATAAAATATATCCCAAAAAGTATAGCTATCCCTACGATTGCGGAAGCGTAGTAGCCGACTACATCATTTGTACCGCTAAGAGAATAATCACTCATCAAAGCCTTTATACCTTTTGCGTTCTTTATCCCCTCGGGGATAAATCCGAGTATCTTTTGGTAGTACTCATTGCCCCACTCTCCCCAAGCGTCCGCATCGCTGATAAGACCAAGAGGAGAAAGAACTATCAAAACCCCCAAAATATAAAAAGCCTTTCGTTTCATGCCAAACTCCTCTCTTTTTTTCTAAGATATGAGTAAGCTATGGCGGTAAAGATGCCCTCCGCTACTCCGAAAAACAGCATATGAGAACCCACAAGCGCTACAAAAGCGGTCTTCAAATCAAACGGAAAATACAAAGGGTGTCCGCCTTTTGTCCAAAAAAGAGGCTGGATACCAAGAAGCAAAGCCGTGAGTGCGGAAGAGGCGACTATACCTACCCATCCCGCAAAAAACGGTGCAAATCTAAATCTCTTTAAAGCTTCAAAAGCGTAATATCCAGCAAAAGAGCCCACAAAAGCCATCGACAATGCGTTTGCCGCAAGAGTCGATACTCCACCGTCGCCAAAGACCAAAGCTTGGATAAGTAGCACCAAAGATACCGATACAAAGCCGATCCAAGGACCAAAAAGCATCGCTATAAGCACCGCCCCTACGGCGTGTCCGCTAGTGCCTCCGGGTATCGGGATGTTAAACATCATGATAACAAAACTAACGGCGCTCAAAGCCCCTATAAGCGGCAAAGTCTCTTCATTTAAAGTCGATTTTAACTTTTTAAATCCGTAAACCCACAATGGAACCGCTACCGCATAGGTCGCTATACAGGTTTCGGGCGAAAGATATCCGTCAGGTATATGCATCTTTTAACTCCTATATGAATAATCATTCGTAATTATATAGATTTTAATATTTTACCGATATTAATTTTCCTTTTTCTTATATATTTTTGGGACTAATTTTGATATAATTTTAGTATGAAGTGTAAATATTGCGAAAACGAAACTTTTTACACCCTTAAAAACGGCTACCTAAAATGCAAAGTATGCAAAAGAAAATTCAGCCCCAAAAAGATAGAAAAAGAGTTAAATATACTCGAATGCTTTTGCAAAGGTTTAAACGCTCTTGAGTGTTCTAATAAAACTTCCCTAAATTACCTAACCGTAAAAAAAAGATACGATTTGTTTCGAAAAAAAATAGCCCTATTTTGCGAAGAGAATTTTCAAGGCAAAGAGGTGATAGAGTATGACGAATATATCTACCTGGAAAAATCCAAAAAGAAAGAACAGAGCAAGATTTTCGATGCGGTGGATTTCTTGACCTTTCATTATGAAAATAAGATATACAACCTTTTACTGCCAAGTCTTAATAAGTACAAAAATGAACTTTTAAGCGACGGGATAGACCAAGCTTACTACAAAGAGTTTTCCAACTTTATGATGTTTAACAAGATATCAAAACTCCAAAAAAGGGAAAATTTGATAGTCAAATTTTGGAATTTCTTTGAAAATGAGATAGTCAAATATAAAGGTGTAAAAAGGGAAAACTTTTTTTACTATTTAAAAGAGTGTGAATTTAGATTTAATTATGACGAAAAAAGTAGATTTGAGATTATTAAAGGGCTAATTTAAGCCTATTTTGAAGCCGTTTTATCTTTTTATTTAAGAAAAAAAGATATAATAAAGAAAAATTATATAAGGGTATATATGACAAACGCTATATTGTGCGGCGGAAGCGGAACAAGGCTTTGGCCTATCAGTAGAGAAAATTTACCGAAACAGTTTTTAAAGATGTTTGAGGATGACTCTCTTTTTCAAATGACTATCAAAAGAAATAGCGCTTTTTGCGACAACTTTATCATCGTCTCAAACGAAAATCAATACTTTTTAGCTACCGACCAACTTGATGAGACGGGTATCGAAAACTATACGTCCGTTATTGAACCTATGGGTAGAAATACCGCCGCGTCGATAGCTTTTAGCGCTTTTTGCGTAGATGAGGACGAGATACTCTTCGTCACACCTTCCGACCATTTGATAAAAAGCGACGACAATTATAAAAACGCCGTATCAAAAGCTAAAAAAGAAGCCCAAAGGGGGTATTTGGTGACCTTTGGGATAACGCCGACAACACCCAATACGGGATACGGATACATCAAAACGAAAAATTGCGAAGATAGGGTTTGTGAGGTAGCCTCTTTTACTGAAAAGCCCGATATCGCTACCGCAAAAAGATATCTACAAGAAGGCGACTATTTTTGGAATAGCGGGATGTTTATGTTTCAAGCCAAAACCTATCTTCAAGAGTTAAAAAACTATGCGCCCGATATCTACGAAGCCTCTAAAAAGGCTTACGAAAATTCGAAAAAGAGAGATTATATCAGGATAAACAAAGAAGATATGTCTCAGATAAAAGACCAAAGCATTGACTATGCGGTTATGGAGCATAGCAAAAAGATAAAGACGGTCGTTTCCGATATAGACTGGAAAGATGTCGGGGATTTTGACTCGCTTTATGAAGTGTTACCTAAAGATGAAAATCTAAACACGCAAAACGAAAAACTTTTGGCTATAGATTCGAAAAAAAACCTTGTCTTCGGAAGATACAAACAACAAATCGTGCTAAAAGATATAGACGACACTATCGTTATAGATACCCCTACCGCTTTACTGGTAACAAAAAGGGGAGATTCTCAAAGCATCAAAGAGATAGTTCAAAAGCTTAAAAAAACCAACCCCGAAGTGATAAAGTTCGGAAGAAGCGTCTATAGACCTTGGGGGAAATATACCGTACTAAAAGAGTATCCTAACTTTAAGGTAAAAATCATCACGGTAAACCCGGGCAAAAAACTATCTTTACAAAAGCATATGCACCGTAGCGAACATTGGGTTGTCGTAAAAGGTATAGCCGAAGTCACAAAAGAGGACGATACTTTTCTTTTACGACCTAACGAATCCTCATATATCTCAATAGGGCAAAAACATAGGCTATCCAACCCCGGGCAAGTGCCGTTGAAAATCGTAGAGATACAAGTGGGAGAGTATCTTGGAGAAGACGATATCATAAGATACGAGGATGAATATGATAGGGTTTAAAGCATTTTTATCGCTTTTTATCATAGCCGTTTTATCTTTTGCGCACGACTCGCCGTACTCTTTGGATAAGTTTAAAGATATACTAAACAAATCCAAACTACAAGCGCCCTCAAGCCCTTATGATCCGATGTTCGGCAGAAAATACGGGGATTTTGAAGCGTATTCAAATAAATTTTTTTATTTGCAAGATAGAAGATATATGGTCTTTAAAATGTGCGGAGAGCGTAACAGAAGTGAACTAAGAGCGAAAAATATATGGAAAGTTAGCGACGAAAACGAAAAAATCCTCCAAGCAAGAGTAAAGCTATTTCCTCTAAATTCCAAAAGGGAGTTTACATTTTTACAAATACACGCCGATAGCACCCTAAAAGATAGACCGACGATAAACAAACCTCTGCTTAGGGTTGTTTGGTATAAGAAGCTAAAAGGCAAAAAGGGGCATATTTGGGCTATAGTTAGGTTAAATTGGAGCAAATTTAGCCACTATAAAAAGATAGATTTGGGAAAGATGCCAAAAACATTTTTTGACGTCAAGATTACGGTAGCGAACAATATGCTAAAAATCTACATAAACAATACAAAAAAGGTTGATATGTATGTAGGATATTGGAAACAATACTACAACTACTTTAAAGCGGGCGTATATATGCAAGATATCGGTTGCGCTAAAGTACTATTTGATAAATTGATTATAAAGGATTGAAATGGATATTTCGATAGTGGGATTGGGATATGTCGGAGCGGTATGCAGTGCCGCACTCGCCAATGAAGGACACAATGTTATAGGCGTAGATATAGACGATACTAAGGTAGAGCTTATAAACAGAGGCAAAACTCCCATCATAGAAAAGGATTTGGATAAACTTATCGAAAAAAATGTAAAAGACGGAAGATTGAAGGCATCTACGGATTTGAAAAGTGCCGTTAAGAAAACTCAAATAACTTTTATAGCCGTCGGCACACCCTCAAGAGAAAACGGTAGCATAGATTTAAGATATATCAAAGAGGTTTCAAAAGAGATAGGATTGTCGCTAAAGGATAAAAACGAATTTCATGTGATAGCCATGAGAAGTACGGTGCTTCCGGGCACTGGAAAAGAGGTGGTGATACCTATAGTCGAACAATATTCCGGCAAAAAAGTCGGAGTTGATTTCGGATACGCTTCAAACTCCGAATTTCTAAGAGAAAGCACGGCTATTTGGGATTTTTACCATCCGCCAAAAACGGTCATAGGGGCAAGCGACGAAAAAACCGCCGATATACTTGAAGAGCTTTACTCATTTATAGACACGAAAGAGTCGCCTTTGTTTAAAACCGAGATAGAGACTTCGGAAATGGTAAAATATGCCGACAACTCTTGGCATGCCACCAAAGTAACATTCGGAAACGAAATAGGCTTAATCTGCTCCAAGCTTAAAATAGACTCTCACAAAGTTATGGATATATTTTGTGCGGATAGAAAGCTAAACATATCAAGCTACTATCTAAAACCGGGCTTTGCCTTTGGGGGTAGTTGCTTGCCTAAAGATGTCAGAGCCATTACCTACAAGGCAAAAGAGATAGACGAAAATACCCCTTTGCTAAATTCATTGATGCAGAGCAACGAATATCAGATAAAAAGAGTTTTCAATAGCTACATCAAACCCCTAAAAAAGAGAAAAATAGGTATATTAAAGATTAGTTTCAAACCCGGAACCGATGACTTGAGAGAATCTCCCATGCTTGAACTAGCGGAGATGCTTATAGGCAAAGGATATAGTGTGGCGATTTATGACGATACCGTAGTTAAAGCAAAAAATGACGCTTCGGCAAAATCTCTTTTGGAGGGAGAACTAAGTCATATCAACGAAAGATTGAGCGATGATTTGCAAAATGTTATAGCAAACTCCGAAGTTTTGATAATAGGCAACAAAGAGGATAGATTTAAAGGGCTTTATAAAAAATATAAAGATAAAATAGTGATAGACGTGGCGGCTGTTGAGGACATAATCTCACAAGATAACTACTTTAGGATAGTTTAGGAGATAAAAACAGGTGAAAACGGCTCTATATTTTCTTATCTACATCTTGTTTATCCTTATCATAGGCTTTTTGATACCGTATCAAGAGTTTGACCCATATGCAAGAAAATTGATATTTTTCTTGGGACTTGTCGGTATATGGAGATACACTTGGTTCTCTTTGAATATCGCCAGGTCTTTGATATATAAAAAGATTAGATTTAAAAAGATAAGAGAAATGGAGCAAAACTCAAATGACGATATCGACCCCGAGCATATATTTATCTTGATAACCACTTTTAGGATAGGTACAAGCGTTTCCGCCGAAGTCTACAGAGCCGCTATCAAAGAGGCTATAGAGTGCGGATATGATGTCACCCTTATAGCTTCTATAGTGGAGATGAGCGAAGAGAGGCTTGTTAGAAAAATATTTTTGGAGTTAAACCCTCCAAAAAGAGTAAAACTTATCATCTCCAAGATAGCCGGTACGGGCAAAAGAGACGGACTATCCGTCGGCTTTAGAGTGATAGCGAACTCTCCGGTCAATCTTTTTAGGTCCGTAGTCGCCGTTGTGGACGGTGATTCGATACTATCTACGGGAACTTTAAGAAAATCGGCAAGACTTTTCGGACTCAACGAAAAATTAGGAGCGTTGACGACGGATGAGGACGCCAGACTCGACGGAAAAGATTTTGTCACAAATATATACAGAAGATGGTATAGACTAAGATTTGCCCAAAGAAATGTCAATATGTCCTCTTTGGCGTTATCAAACAGAGTTCTTACGCTCACCGGCAGAATGTCCATGATAAGAGCCAACATAGTCGCCGATAGAGAATTTGTCGATACCGTACAAAACGATTTTATAGAACACTGGAGGCTTGGAAGGTTTAGATTTTTAACCGGAGACGACAAATCAAGCTGGTACTATGTGATAAAAAACGGATGGGATATGCTATATGTTCCCGATGTGATGGTCTACACTATAGAGGAGATACCTCACAAAAACTATTTTATCGGCTCGCTTATGCTTATGCAAAGATGGTTTGGAAACCAATACCGAACAAACAAAAGAGCGCTTGACGTACCAAAAGAGGTGCTTGGCTCATACGCTTGGTACGCTCTGTGGGACCAAAGATTTACCATGTGGACATCTCCATACGGTCTATTTATAGCGTTTTTCGGCGCTATTCACTGGGGAGCGTATGTATTTGGAGCATATCTTTGGTGGGTTTTACTAAGTAGGCTTTTGATGACATTCGCTTATAGAACATCCAGGGAGGATATCTTGCCAAGCTGGCCGTTTTTTTTGTACTACAACCAGATAGTAGGCTCGTTTGTCAAGATATATATCTGGAATCATCTATACAAACAGTCATGGACAAGGCAAAAGACAAAATTGAGTGCGGGAGATAGATTTAGCGCCTGGTATCAGATATTTAGCTCAAATAGTATGCTTTTGGCGCAATTTCTATTTTTCTTGATAATCGTGAACTTTTTAGTTCAAAATATAAATTTCGATGATTTATGGGCATATTTCGATTGGATATAGGAGAAAATAATGGGTAAAGATAGTCACAAAGAGGGTCAAATCGTACATGAGGCGGAACTTACAAGACAGCACGCTAGGTACAAAATACCCGCAACCATAGAGATAGAGGGGCAAAAATATAGAGTTTATGACTGGTCCGTTTCGGGCGCCGGCATAGAGGGTTTATCCGAAGAACTCTTCAAAAAAAAGAGTTTAACCGCAAAAATGATATTTAGGTTTGACGACTTTGAAACGGTTATAGACAATCTAAAACTAGAATTCGTATCTAAAAGGTCGGACAATATAGTAGGCGTTAGATTTACGGATTTGACACCTCAGCAAATCTCCATACTAAACCAAATCATTTCATCGTATCTCTCGGGAGATATAATCACCGAAGATGACATTATCCATGCGGTCACAAGAGCCAATTTTATGCACAAAAAAGAGAAAAAGACAAAAATTGATAAAAAAAAGTCTATCTTGGTGCTGTTGATACTATGGTCTTTCATCATCTTTTTACTTCTGTTTTTGCTATTTGTTATGTACCAAAGAACATATATCGTAAAGAGTGAAAACGCCTTTTTCGATACGAATATGACTATCATACGAGCGCCCTCCCCTTCATATATAGAATTTGCAAAAGATTTTAAACCGAACGAAGAGATAAACACCACTCAAGCGCTAATGTACGCTCACTTGATGTATGGAGGCATAAAAGCCGTCAAATCCCCGCTTGACGGAATACTTTACAAAATTATGATTCACAACGGCGACTTTAGAAATGTGGGGGAACCTGTTTTTGTGATATTGGAAAAAAACTACGAGATATACTTGACGGCAAATATCCTGCATAAAGACCTTTTTAAGATAAAAGAGGGGGATATCGCCGTAGTTCAACTTTTAAACGGAGAGAAATTTTACGCAAAAGTGGTAAAAGCCGAATTTCCGTACAAGCCGATAGAAGAGCATACAAGACCTTTGGAAAATATATATAATCAAGCTAGAAATTATGACAAAATACTCTTAAAACCGATAGATTTTCAACCTCCCAAGGAGTTTATAGGAACAAGTGCGGTCATCACTATAGATACGCTACTAAATAAGTACGACTGGTATCAGATAGACAAAGAGTCCGGAAAAAGATAATGCTTAAAAAGAGTCTTTTGTATCTTTTTTTAGCGATAGAGCTTTTTGGCGGTTATTGCTACTCAATAAGGAGCGAAACGGGACTGTTTACCCCCGTTTATCCGTTTAATTTCAAAGACAATTTAAACTATACACAACCCCAATGCCCGCTATTGAACGAAAAGATATCAAGAGACTCGAACATATCTTTTGTAGGATGCTACAAAACATTTCAAGACGCAAACGATTCACTGCACCGTTTGGATTTTAACTTTAAAAATCCAAAAATAATAAAACACAAAGCATCTTTCAAAGACCAATATGTCATATTTCCCCGTCCATCAAGCGTAAAACCTAAAAATATAGAAAAAATCCTCTCAAGATATACGCCCGAAAAACTGCTTTTAAAATTTCCAAAGAGATTCTACGGCAACGGCATAGACTTTGTGGATATGTCTAAGATAACATTTATGCCTACCATAAACCTATATAGTTTTTATAAATATTACAAAAGACACCGTTTTGCGACGAAAGTTATGGTGCTATACAACGGAACATACTCTTTAAGATATCTATACAAAAAAATCTCAAATCGAAAAATCATCGACAAATTAGGAAAAAATAGATATATTTTAAAAACTCCCATATATGTTTCGCCTACGGCAAAGCTGATATTTGAAGATGCGACCGTATTGCTACAAACCACTCCAAAACCCGTCTTTATCATGAATCACGGAGATATCTACGCAAAAAATACAAAATTTATCACTTGGAACTCAAACACAAACAGTTACGATAAAAGAGAAAAGATACCCGAAAATGAACTTTTACTCATAGGGCTTCAAAAACCTCGTCCATGCATCATAGGGCTTACGGGCTCAAAAAATTACTATATCGGCAACACGTTTAAAGGTCTCGGCTTTCACTCGACCTCCGCAACATTCGGTATCTCATTGCTACATTTTCCAAAAGATTTAATAGTCAAAAGATTTTCTTTGTTCTCTTATCTAAATAGCTTCGGTATGCCGCAAGGCTACTATGTCGGCAATACTATGGTAGATAATATGATGGGATTTTACTGCTCCGAATCAAAAAATAGCGCACTTATCGGAAATCTAATGCACGATAATCTCATATACAACATTGACCCTCACGACTACTCAAACAACCTTATAATAGCAAGAAACATAACGGCAAGAGCGAAACACGCTCACGGCATAGTCATATCAAGACAGGTAAACAATACGATAATAGCTCAAAACTTGACTTTCAACAACCACTCTGCAGGCATAATGCTCGATAGATTATCCAACAATAACCTCATATACGACAATCTTTCGGCACTAAACGGCTATATGGGGATATCCGTCCAAGAGAGCGATAACGAACTAATATATAAAAACAAAATCATCGGAAATAAAATAGACGGCATCATCATAAGAAACTCCCTAAGAAACAGTATCTTAAAAAATAGCGTCATCTATAACGCCAAAAACGGTATAGAGGTGATGAGTAAAAATATTGACGGCATGATATATAGAGATTTCGCAAGAGACCCGTACCATAAAGCAACCTCCGCATATATCAAAGACAATAAAATAGCAAACAATATTTTAAATAACTTAACGGCAAAAAACAACGCCGCACTATATTTGCAAGATAATGCTCTAAAAAACAGATACTATCCAAATTTCGGAAGCGAATTAAATATATTTACAAGTCAAATAGAAAAAAACGGCGGTAAATTTAAACTTTACGGTCTTGGCAACCCTTTTCGAGGTAAAAGTATAGACCTAATAAGACTAAACAAACAAACTGTACAAGAAGCCGTAAAGATATATATAGACTCATCATGTTATAACGACTACAATCAAGAGATTTTAGCCAAGATTCGCTTTTCGGCTCAAAATGATTACCAAAGCGCCAAAAGAGAGTACATAAGAGGCATATCGCAACTGCACCCCAACGATATGCTCTCATACGGATACTTTTTGCTACCCAAAGCAAAAAGCAAAAAAGAGTATATAAAAGCTCTAAGCTATATAGCCCAAAGTGTCATATTTGGAAATAGTAACGCCAAAATAGACATATATCAACTTATCTATGCCGTACCGATATCGAAAAAAGATATCACAAAAGCTTTTAAAATAGCGTTAGATAGAGTCAAGTCATATAAAATGACGGATGAGGAACTATCCGCAAAGTGCCGTATCGATATAAGAAAAAAGGCAAAGATTGAGTCGGCATGGAAACTATTTGAATACAATTTTAAACATTCAAAAGCAAAAAACTACCTTGAATATTGCAAAATAGAGGAGAAAAATTTTACTATCTTTACCCCGAGTGTCATCAAAAAAATTATAAAACTTTTCAAAGAGACCAACAGACCGAAAAAGCTTTATTATAAAAAACTCTTAAAAGACAACGAACTCATCAAAGACGACCCTGGATGCAAGCAAGTGTCCATAAGACTAAAACACATCAACCAAAGCTTACTGCAATACTACAATGAAGATAAAAAAAATATCATTAGAACCATCGAGCCTTATATACCGACATATCTAAATAAAATCAACCGCTTTAGACTCGACAAGATAAAAAAGCAAAAGATATACGAACTTTTAAAGGACACTCCATGAAAAGAGTGATTGTTATTATCTTTTTGCTAATAAGTCCGCTACTTGCCAAAGAGTACGCCATCATAGCCTTTAGTTCAAAAACATTAAACCAAAAAGCCGCCTACAAATTTTTAAAAAGATTTCCAAACGGCATTATAAAAAGATACAGTAGATTTATCGAATACAAAATAGAGCCTTTTGCAAACTATAAATCCGCAAAAAAATTTTTAAAGAGAGTAAAAAGATACTACAAACATCCGCTTATCGTAAAGTACAACCCCTCCTTGGGAAAAGTGATAGATATCAAGCCAAAAAGGCAAAATAGCAAAATAGGAAAAAAACGAAATATAAGCTATTGCAGGAACGAATGCGGATGTAAAAAAGAGAAAGATTATCCTTGGGAGATAGATATCAAAAAGAGTTTGGCGCAAATAGAGATAAAAGTAAAAGAGTACCTATCGAAAAACGAACAAAAAAGAGACGACAGGGAAAAAATATCCGCCAAAGAGGTTGCGCAAGTTGCACCGTCAAACCAAACTTGCAAACACCCCTCTATCTCTCGCCACTTTTTCTATCTGGATATTTACGCAAATATCTACGAAGGTCAAAAATATCTCTCCAAGTTAAGAGGCAATAACGAAAATATAAAACTCGGATTTATCTATGATAGATATTTTTGGGATATTTGGAGATTTTATACCGATGATAGGCTTATATTTTCAAGAAGAGATATCAACGGCGATATCTCTAACGGAATCGATCTTGACATTAACGAACTTTATATAAGAAGCTACTGTTTAAATGACGATTTGACAAACATACTGCTTGGAAGAAAAAAGACGAGGGATTTGAGATCTTGGTGGTATGACGCTCCTTTAGACCAAATAAGACTCTTTAGCGAAAATTATCTTTTAAATTATGAGGCTATTTTGGCTACAAGATTTAACGATAATGTCAATATAGACGATAACGACAGATACTATAAACTAAAAGATTCGTTTTTCGTGATACTGCACGCAAACTATGAGTATAGATACCGAAATAACATAGGCATATACTATATTTACGAAAATTCAAAACCAAATGACGAAGAGACGCAAAAAAGGGACATATCTTTTGTAGGCGTGGAACTTTACGGACACAAAAACAGCCTTTTTTATTGGGCAAACGCGGGGATAAGCAACGGGGATATCACAAGATACGATTCAACCCAAAAAGCCGACGGATACGGATTTGACATAGGGGCGAAACTATCTTACAAAGATAATCTCTCTTTCGCCTTTGATTATGCTTACGGAAGCGGGAAAGATCTCTTTACCCAGCCGTATATCGCAAGTAACGATTCGGACTATTTGAGTAAAAATCTAAAGATAAAATATTACGGCAATATCATAGACCCCGCTTTGGAAAATCTACAAATCATCTCACTTTACGCCATCTACGATTTGGACGAGAAAAAAAGTATAGTAGCCTCTTTGCACAACTATAGGCAAAATACGCCGACAAAGACCAACTTCAACGATAAGTACTTCTTTTATACAAACGGGAAAGACAAAGAGATAGGCAATGAATTTGATTTGGTATATCAATATCTCCAAAACAAATCGCAAAAATTGAAAATAGGAATAGGGTACTTTGCGGGCTCAAAAGCGTATGAGTACCTAGAAGATAAAGATATCTATAGACTGTTTTTAAACTATAGATACTATTGGCATTAGGAAACGGTATGAGATTGTTTAGTTTAGTTTTTGTTTTATCGCTTTTATTTACGGGGTGTGCCAACAAAAGAGCGGCGGCAAATTATTATAGAAGTAAAAATTACGCAAAAGCCTACGAGGAGTACTACGAATATGCCAAAAGAGGCTTCCCTGACGCTTCGGAAAAAATCGCAAGACTTATCTATCTTGATAGAGTGAAAAAGCCGCCCTTTACGGAGAGAAAATACGCACTTTTTGCCCTTGAAAACGGATATGATAAAGCAAATATCTATGTAGCGGATTCATATTTTAGAGAAAAAGAGTATCAAAATGCGTTAAAATGGTATGAAAAAGTTGATTTCAAAGATTATAAGGCTAAAGATTTCAAAAACTATCTAACGGCACTCGACCGACTAAACAACATTGATAAAAAGATAGAGTTGTTAGATAAACTTTACACTTTTACACTCAAATCCGACCTTAAAAAGTTTCAAACGGAACTTGGAAAATATTACCTAAAAAAATCTCCTCTTTATAACCCGACAAGAGCTAAAAAACTACTCAAAAATGCGATACGACAAGGGTACGATAAAGCAAAAGTGATACTTGGAGTTTATCTTATAAACAATGAGGATAAAAAAGAGGGTTACACTTTGTTAAAAGAGATGGTGTATAAAGATGCCAAAGCCGCATATTATGTCGGAAATTACCTATATGACAAAATGGTTGAAAACGAAAAACTTTACAACAAAAAGTGCATCTCAAGCAACTCTAAAACGACTAAAAAACTATTTGACGATAAACTTTATATCTACAAATACAATGATATTTTTACAAGAAAAAATATCCAAAAAGCTTACAAGTCATCTTATAGATTAGGCAACAAAAAAGCTATTTATAGATTGATAGATCTTGATATCGAAGATAACACTTATGAGCTTTCCGACAAAACTTATAGCGGATTTGATTTGAACTCCACGGTTAGCTTCTTAAACTCTCAACAAGATGTCAAGTCAAAGCTTATCTTGGCAAAAATATACGAAAAATATCTATATCTAAACTCCCGCAAATCGGCAAAAGAGATATATAAATGGTACGAACACATAAACAAACCCCAAGCATACTGGCATCTATATCAATATGAAAAGAGGTTTGAAAAAAGGGTGGATTATGAATATCTTAACTATTTAACAAATATCAAATTTACCCCTGCCGTTATAGAAAAAGCCTACCAAGAAGCCTTGGTATATAAAAATATAGAAAAAAATAGAAAAACATTGGAGTATTTTGCAAATCAAGACAATATTTTGGCGCTAAACTATCTTGGAAGCTTGTATGCCAACAAAATATATCCCGATAAGCAAAAGAGTTTTTCTTACTACAAAAAAGCGTGCAAGCTGGAGAAAAAGCCTTTTTATATCCCGAGCGAGGATTTGAAGATAGCAAACTACTATAACAATATCCTAAAAGATGAAAACAAAGCCTTGGGAATATACTACTACTACGCACAAATGAAAAATAGGCAAGCCCAACGCTATCTTGTTGATTTTCACAAAAAAAATTGTGATTATAAAAAGATGGATAGATGGCTAAAAGAGTTATTGGATGAGTCCGATATCGACGCAAAAGACATATATTACTCTCTTATCGTCTCAAGATATGTCGAAGGGGATTTTAAAAAAGCTTTAAACTATCTAAAAGAAAAAGATGACATACGCTCAATCCTCACCATAGCGGATGCCTATGCAAACGGATATGGTGTCGATTTAAACCCTCAAAAAGCCGTCTTTTACTACGATAAAGCTATAAGCCAAGGATACCATAATGCCATTTACAAAAAAGCCACCCTTCTAAGAAAAATAAACCTAAAAGGCGAATATGACAAACAAATCATCCAACTATACAAACAAGCCGCCTCTTTGGGTTTAAAAGATGCAAAGATAAAATTGGCAAAATTCTACCTCAACAAAAAAGATAAACAAAAAGCACTGCGTACGATTTACACCATAAAAGGCTATAACACAAATTCGAAAGCCCGATACCTTTTGTATATCATAACGGGCAAAGCTAAATATCTCGGCACAAACTACACGGACTACGGATATCTTCTTCTTGCAAAAGCCCAAAATATACTCAACAAGGCTCCCCAAAAAGCGCTTTACTATACTTTTAGAGCTATGCTTTGCAATACTCCCAAAACATCCAAATTGGCTATAAAACTTATGAAAAAGATAAACAGCGCCAAAATCATAGACAGGATATATAATAAAGCAAAAAGAGCTAAAAAATGTTATTTATATTAGGATAGAGAGTCTAAGTTTTTTACCGCCCACCAAGCTTGTCCCAAAGAGATACCGCCGTCATTTATAGGGGTATTTTGCTGAAAATAGACCTTTTTACCAGCCTTTTCAAGTTCGTTTGTAGCCATCTCCAAAAGAGTCTTGTTTTGAAAAACACCTCCGCTTAAAACTACCGTATCGAGCTTTGATTCTTTAGAGATACGAAGGATTATCTTTGTAAGAGTATTTAAAAACATCGTAGAAACCGCTCTTTTTTTATCTTTTATATTTAGATTTTCTTTCATGATAGCTAAACTTTTTTGCACCAAATCCTTAAAAGCTATCTCTTTATCTTTGATATCAAATTCAAAACTATCTTTTATGCTTCCGTCATAAAAAGACTCCAAAATAAGCCCACTTTCACCCTCATAGTTACTCACTTGCAAAATATCGCAAAGACTGGCGACTCCGTCAAAAACTCTACCCAAAGAGCTGGTTTTTAGCGTTGTGTTTTTCCATATCGTGTAGAGATTTTTTATCTGGATTTTCGTAAAGCTTTTTACGGTAGGATTGCTTAGTTTTAGCGTATCTTTCAAACCGTACTCTTCAAAAAGCATAGCCAAAGCCACTCTTTTTGGCTCTTTTATAGCCCTATTAGCTCCTATGAGCTTTATATCTTTAAAATGATAAATTCTCTCATAACTCTTAGTATCGCATTCAAAGACTTCTCCGCCCCATATAGTTCCGTCATCGCCGTATCCCGTACCGTCAAAGCTAAATCCCAAAACTTTTTCATTGATATCAAACTCCGCCATACAAGATAGGATATGAGCGTAGTGGTGTTGGACTTGAAAGAGTTTTGTTTCACTATGGCTATTTTGGTACTCTTTTGCCCACTTAGTCGTTTCGTAACTTGGATGTTTATCACAAACGATAATATTTGGCTCAAAATCGTAAAACCTCTTAAAGCTCTCTATAGTCCTTTCAAAATACTCCATAGACTCTATACTGCCAAGATCTCCGATGTGAGGACTTGTCACCAAAATATCTTCATAAGCCAAAGTGATAGTGGCTTTTTGGTTTGCCCCCACGCAAAGTACTTTATCTTTTAGCTTAAAGGGGAGTTTTTGATATCTTGGGGCATAACCTCTTGCGAGCCTAAGAGTCTCTTTTTTGTTATTTACCGCTTGCACCACGCTATCATCGCAAGCATTGATGATATCTCTATTGAAATCCAAAACATAATCCGCTACATTATCAAGCTTTTGACACAACTCGTCTATATCTCTTATGATAGGTTCATTACTAAGATTTGCGCTTGTAGCTACGATAGGACACTCAATATATTCAAAAAGCAGATGATGTAAAGGGGTATAGGGTAAAAAGACCCCTATCCTATCGATAGCGGGAGCCACAAAAGAGGTGATAGGCAACTCTCTTTTTCTAAATTTGTGAGGCTCTTTTTTCTTGACGATTACGATAGGTTTCTCTTTGGAGAGTATCAACTCCTCGTCTTTTTCGGTGAGTATCGCTACCTTTTTTATCTCCTCTATACTTTTAAACATCACAGCAAACGGTTTTGTGGGTCTGTTTTTTCTTTTTCTAAGCAGTTTAACCGACTTTGGAGAAGTGGCACTACACACTATATGAAAACCTCCAAGCCCCTTTACGGCTACGATATTGCCTCTTTTTATGCTTTTTGCGCAAAGTTTTATAGCCTCTTCATTGCTAGCTAATATCTCTTTTTTGTAAGTCTTGTAAAATTTCACCAAAGGTCCGCACTTATGGCAAGAGATAGGCTGAGCATGATAGCGTCTATCGCTTGGGTCTTCATACTCTTTTTCGCACTCGTTACACATCCTAAACCTCTTCATTGAGGTATTTTTCCTATCGTAAGGCACTCTCTCTACGATAGTATATCTAGGACCGCAATTTGTGCAATTTATCAAATAATAGCCGTATCTTCTATCATTTTTATCTCTTAACTCTCTAAGACAATCCTCGCATATAGCGATATCGGGAGAGATTGAGGCATATTTGGTATCGGAGTGTGTGCTTTTTTCTATCTTAAAATCGCAACTTCCTTTTATCTCTATATTTTCCAAAGAGATTTTATCTATCTTGGCAAGAGGAGGCAAAGAGGTTTTAAACTCCAGTAAAAACTTTTGCAAACTCTCTTTTGTCCCTTCCGCTTCTATAAAAACACCCTCCGAAGAGTTTTTTACAAAACCTTTTATATCGTGCTTTTTAGCGATACTATACACAAAAGGACGAAATCCCACACCTTGGACTACGCCCTCAATCTTTATCTTGTATCTCTCAATCTCTAAGTGCCGCATTGATGATTCCGTATCCTAGATTCATATCATCAAGTATAAACTCTTTATATGGATAGACTTTGTAATTTTTATCGGTTATAGTATAAAACTTTTCAAGCAGTTTTTCGGACTCAAACAGCGAACCGCCAAAACAGACCCCTTCAACACTATAATCCTTTGCCATCTCATCTATAAGGTCGTTTACAAACTCCGCAAAACTCTCCACTATACCGTAGCATAAAGTGAACGCATCCATGGACGCCAGCTTATAACTCATAGATGTTTTTATCACTTTCGAGGCGTCAAGAACGGGTTTATCTTGGTATCTTTTTAGTTTATAATCAATCCTTGGACCTTTTTTGCCGTTAAACGACTCGGCTAACTCCAGCACTCTTTTTGCCGACTCTTTTACATCCTCTCCCTCATAAAGACCAAGCACTATACCCGCAACTCCCCATAGTTCAAATATATCCGCCGCTTTTGAAAAAGAGAGTTTTTTATCTTTTAGTTTAGAAAACTTTGACATATAGTTTGATACCAGTTTCAAAGAGGTTTTACCCTCTTTAGATAGCGACTCCATCAGCTTTTCAACGCTATTTGGAAATGAAAATTCAAATTTCATATGCTCCACCAGACCAAACTTGTCGGAGTATATCATAACGCTACTCTCATGCTCTTTACTCATATACACCCCGACTATCGTCTTATCATACAAGCCGTGTTCGCTCAAAGAGGCATAAAACGCGCCGTGCGAAGCTTTGTAAGATAGTTCGCCTTTAGCGAGACTAAACACTCTATCACACTCAAAAGGCTCTTTTGCGATATTTGTTACGATATATCCGTTGCTATTTTTCGATAAAAATTTTTCACTTTTAGCACAAACCTCTTTTTGGTAGCCCTTATCCACTTTCGGCAAAAGAGTCCTTATGCCTCTTTTTAAAACGATTTGAGCGTTTTTTAAAACCACCGCTTCAAGAGAGTCTCTATCTTGAATATCACTCTCAAAACCTAGCTCAAGATTGAAACTGTCCTTTGCTTTTACTTTTTTGATAAAAATATGCTTTAGCGAAAAACTTTTTAACTCATTTATCAATATCTCAAGTATCAAATCATCGCTCAATCTAACCTTTACCTTTGCCAAACTCTCCAAAAACGGATATTTTAGAAAAAAACCGTTTTTAGGTTTCAAAGCGATAACGGGTTTTTCAAAACTTCCCAAAGCTAGCATTTGAGCCTTATCGAGTTGGAAATATTCATGTACCTCGTCAAGGTCGGCGCATACTATCTCAAAATCATCCCCTGTGCCTAAATATTTCTCTTGCACCAAACCTACCGATCTTATACCGTTAAATGTCTTTATCTTGGCTACACCGCCGTTTGATACGGCTTTTGCGAGATTGGAAAATATCTCTTTATTATCTTTGGTAACGGTTTTTGCAAAGTTTTTATATACCAAATCGGACTTTTTTACACCGTATCCGCAAGCTTCACACTCAACAAAAGGGTCATACGATTTAAGGGCTTTTTTATAGCACTCGGGACAAAACGGCAAAGCTCTTTTATGTTTTATCTTTGTCTGCTTGGATATCGTAGGCATCTTCGATACCGCCGTCACATCCGTATCTTTTAAAAATATAGAGTAAGGTATCGATAGCGACAAATCGTCGGCAAAACTTTTCAAACTCTCTTCATCCGCCTCAACATACAAAGATATCTTATCGCCGTCATTTGCAATAACGCCTTTTAAAGACGACTCTTTGAGCTTTTTTTCAAGAAGGGCATATAAAAATCCCGAAGTCGAGACATATTCAAAATCAAATCTAAGAATCATCTAACACCCTCCAAACAAACCCCCTCTATCACCTCATCAAGCGTATAGTTTGCCTTTTTTACGGATTTGACTCCCAGTTTTTCAAGTTCGTCAAGTATGATTTTTAGTATTGTTCCCGCCGATTTTTTCATATCGTCCGTCAAGCTAAAAGTGGAATCCTCTCCTATCACATAAGGCACAACCCCTACTATCTTCGTAGGCGGTCTATCTCCGTACATATCTATCATTTGCAAGGTCTGAAGCATCTCAACTTCATGAGCACTCCCCTGCCAAGTTATATATGGAGGCATCTTTTCATAATCAAAAAAGAACACATCCCCCACTTTTGCGTCTTTGACATCCACGCAATCAACTATATAGACCATATCGTACTCGACTATGATAGGTATAAGTCTTTGAGCCAAAGTTCCGCCGTCAACCACATCCACACTATGCTCATCGGAGATAAAAGCGTAATTTTTATTGAGATAGTGCGCCATATACGCACCTATACCCTCATCTCCGAAAAGCACATTGCCGATACCGAGTATTAAAATCTTCACAAAATATCCTTTCAAGTCGGAAGTGTTATTATACTACAAATAAAGAGGTACAAAGGTCGAAAATTCGACCTTTGTAAGATATTAGTGTTTGCTATGCCACTTTAGACCGCTAAAGATAGCGTCCATAGAGCCGTCTTTTCCGTAAATTGCGTTAAATGTCGCCATATAGATATGCACCGTTACGAAAAGTATAATACCCCAAGTGAGTATATGATGCACTTCTCTTACTACGGCAAGCCCGCCCATCATAGCGGTCAATTTCATCATAGGCGCATAAAGCGCACCCGCAAGTCCGTCGTGATAAACTTGCACATAAAGCATAAGTCCCGTCAAAATGATACCGAATATCATCAGATAAAATCCTATATAAGCCGCAAACTGTACGGGATTGTATGTCCCTCTTAGCTTCGGATGTCTTGTTATAAACAGATAGTATCCTATCTGCTTTGCCCAAACAGAGGGAGAAAAAAGATCCGCCAAGGACTTTCTCTCTCCCGTACTGTCTTTAACAAAAAGGAAGATGTAGCTTTTAAAAATGACTACCGCTATCAATAAAAAGCCGAAAAAGAGATGAAAAGCTCTAAAATAGCTCTGCAAAGCTCCCGTCGGCTCAGGATTTGGCGCAGGGGTTATAAAAGGAACGGCTATATAAAATCCCGTCGCCACCAAAACAACTATAGATAAAGCCCTTATCCAGTGTTGCCATCTATAAGAAGGCGTAAACTCCTCTTCTCTCTCTAAACACTGTGTATGTATTTCCGCCATTATCTACTCCTTTATAGACTGCATCCGCCGTACAACGGATCTACCTTATAGCTACCCAACTCATTACCTTTGGTGTCCATAACATGAACGGCACAAGCTATACAAGGATCAAATGAGTGGATTATCCTAATTATTTCCAAAGGTTTTGAAAGATCGTCTATCTTTAGACCCAACAAATTTGCCTCATAAGGTCCGTGAACGCCGTTTGCGTCCATCGGACTTGCGTTCCAAGTACTAGGCACTACGGCTTGATAATTCTCCACAACTCCGTTTTTGATCCTTATCCAGTGACTTAGCATACCCCTTGGAACATCTCCGATACCAAGACCTTTGTACTCTTTATTTTTATCTATCACATACGGAGCGCAAGTGCTTTGGTCAACCTTTAGATTTTCCACCAAGCTATTAAACGCCGTCAAAGCGTTGTCGGCTATTATCTTAGTTTGCAACATTCTAGCCGCCGTTCTACCGAGCGTAGTAAATAAAGCCGCAGGAGGCAATCCCGTCTTTTGTAAAAATTCATTTACCGCTTTCGTAACTCTCTTGTTTCCTTTTGCGTAGTTTACCACCAAGCAGGCAAGAGGTCCTACCTCCATAGGTTTTTTATCGTATCTTGGAGCTTTTATCCAAGAGTATTTCTCTTTTTCGTTAAAGAGTTTGCTATCTATCATCTCTCCGTTGCTTCCGACGCTTTTACCCTCTACAAATCCCGTATAGTTAGGATTTGTTTTGCCGTCGTACGGATGCAAGGCTTCATTATCCTTATACCATGAGTGTGTCGCCTCTTCGGTTATGAGTTTGGTGTCTATCTCATACACTTTGCTTAAATCTCTATCGGTGATATATCCGCTCTCAAACAGATAATCGTCTCTTCCCACCAAGAACTCTTTGTATGCCATAAAATCCTTCACTCCCGAAGGCATCGTTACGGACGGCTCTGCTTTATAAGCTTCGGCAGCCATCAATAAATCGGCATAATAAGCGTTATTGACAAAGTTAGCCATCTCTTGGAATTTTACCATATACTCTCCAAGTCTGGCAGGATCCAAAAGATCCATAACACAAGTTACGCCGCCTACGGTTAAACTTTGAGGATGAGGCATCTTTCCGCCGAATATCGCCAACATTTGAGCCGCCGTTCTTTGCATCTCAAGCGTCTTTAGATAGTGTGAAAGAGCTATCAAGTTTTGCTCGGGCGTGAAGTGGTAAGTTTTATGTCCCCAGTAAGCGTTAGCGAACGGTCCAAGCCCCATAGGAGATTTGGCAAATTTAGCCACTCTTTCTTGTACCGCTTTTAATTCGTTCTCTCCCGTACCGATAGGATTGTCGCTATATTTAAAAGCAAGCTCGCTCGCTTTTTTAGGATCGGCACTCAAAGCCGAAACTACATCCACCCAGTCAACTCCGTGAAGTTGATAAAAGTGTACGGGGTGATCATGCAAAAACAAAGCGGCATTCATAAGCGTCCTAGTAAGCTCCGCATTTAAAGGAGGCTTGATACCAAGAGCGTCCTCTACCGCCATAGTGCTTTTTAGATAGTGCGAATATGTACAAACACCGCATATTCTTTGCATGATAAAAGGCACATCCCTTGGGTCTCTACCTTTTGCTATCACCTCCAAACCTCTCCAAAGCGTCGAGCCGACATACGCCTCTTTTACCACATTGTTTTCATCAACGACCACTTCGGCTCTTAAGTGTCCTTCTATTCTAGTAATCGGGTCTACTACTACTCTTTTTGTTGCCATTTATATTCTCCTTAGGTTATTCTTTTGGTTTTTTAACTACCGATATGGCGGCATGAGCGGCTATACCTACGGCCGTTACCGTCAAAAGTCCCAAGCCTATCTTATCCGCCGTAGCATCCGCACCGAGTCCGCCGAAAACGGTTTTATAAAGATGATCCGCCACAGGCTCTTCGTACGGTCCCATGCTATCCCAAAAGTCAGGTTCGCTACAACCTATACAGCCGTGTCCCGCTTGAACGGGCCAAGATGTGTGCTGGTTAAATCTCTCTCTTGAACAGTTATTGAAAGTATAAGGACCTTTACAGCCGACTTTATATAGACAATATCCGTTTTTCGCCCCCTCGTCGCCGAACTGTTCTACAAATTCACCCGCATCAAAATGTCCTCTTCTTTCACAAAGGTCATGTATCCTATGTCCGTAAGCCCACTTAGGTCTATTGAAAGCGTCAAGTGCGGGAAGAGTGCCAAAAAGTATAAAGTGAAGTAAAGTGCCTACTATATTCTTTGCGCTTGGAGGACAACCCGGCACATTGATAACCGGTTTATTTGTCACTTTACTCAACGGTACCGCACTTGTAGGGTTTGGAGCCGCCGCTTGCACTCCTCCGAAACTAGAACATGTACCTATGGCAAATATCGCCGCCGCATCGCTTGCCGCGTCTTTTGCTATGTCTTTTCCTTTTTTACCGTGACCGCCTATAGTAAGAAAATTACCGGCATCACCGGTAGGAATACCTCCCTCGACCATCAATATATATCTGCCTTTATACTTCTTGATGGAGTTTTCAAGATTTTCTTCGGCTTGCCACCCCGCAGCCGCCATCAATGTCTCATGATAATCCAAGGAGATATAATCAAATATCAAACTATCTATCGTAGGGGTAGCCGTCCTTATAAGACTCTCGCTACATCCCGTACACTCCGCCATATGTAGCCAAATAACCGGCAATCTATCCGCAAGTTTTGCCGCTTTCGCAACTGTCGGGGTAAAAGTAGAGGAGAGTCCGAGAAATGCGGTCATAGCGCCCGCCCACTTCATAAAATCTCTTCTGCTTATTCCTTCTTCTTCCATAATCGACGAGATCGATTTATTTTCATCGATTTTAGGAAGTTTCGCCAACTCTTTAAGTCTTTTGCTAAAAGTTCTCTTTAGCGACTCTTCACCTCTGTTCATATAAGACCTCCTGTACGAATATTCATTTATAGAATGATAATTCATTCAACCTTTAAATATGATTAAAAAAATGAATTTAAGTAAAATTTATCTCAACTTATTAAGTTATGATTGTTATTTGCGGGGATTATCAATGAGTGGTGCAAACGGAACACTCGTCAAAACTTCTAAAGACCAAAGATACCACATCTTCGTTATCAAGTCCCAAAAGCGCTTGCTGGATGGTAGATAACTCACCTTTATCGACGCTATTTCCCAAATTCCACTGTGTCGGGGTGATGATATCGTAGCTTTTTATCTTTCCGTTTTCAACCTCAATACTATGATATAAAGAACCCCTTGCGGCTTCGGCAAACCCTTCTCCTTTCCCCTCAAGGGACTCTATCTTGACTTTAGGTTTTATGTAAGACTCTTCGTTTAAGTCTATCTCGTTAAGCTTTTTTTCAATATGCTTGCTAAGGTAGGCTATCTCCATTATTTTCAAAACTATTCTGCTTAAAAGCGAATCTTTATATACTCTATGGATACTCTTTGCAAGCGGATTTTTTGCCACCATAGCCCTTGCCAAAGGTCCCACTTCGTAAAACTTGCCGTTATATTTTACATTTTTAGCATATGTAAAGTCCAAGCTCTCCTCTTGGATATATCTTGAGTGCACCGCCCTTGTGATAGTTCTTATGGCTTTTGCCGATTTGAAGATGGAATTTTCCCCAAAAGCTATAAATCTATCGTGTGCTTTTCCGACCTCGCTTATATCGTTTCTATCCAAGATATCGTAAACTTCGCTCATAACTCCGCCACAATCAAGTATCTCTTTAAAATTATCTACCTCGGTACAATTTCCGAGCTTTGTTTTGACTATCTCTTTTTCAAAAAAGGATATTATACCTTTTATAAGAGATTTGGCTTGATGAATCTCCACATAAGTAGGGTCGCAAACTACGCCCCCGGGTATCATATATGAGTTGTGAGGCCACTGTCCCGCAAATACGGCTATGAGTTTGGTTGCCGTAACGGCTACGTTTAAAGCTTTAAATATCTTTTGCTTTTCAAACTCTTTGCCGTCTATCCTATATAGTATAGGCAAAATGATAAAGTAGAGCCATTTTATATGGTTTTGTATGATTTCGGCATCAAGAGTGATATCTCTGATATTTTTGGCTTTATCGCTTAGATGAAGTTTTACGCCGCAATTTTCATAAAGATTTTCCAAAGTATGAACACAAGCCATCAACTGGGCATGACCGCAAATACCGCAGACTCTCGGGGTAAGCACAAGAGCGTCCATAGGGTGTCTGCCCTCTATAATCTCTTCTAAACCTCTATAGCTAAAAAATTTCACCTTAGAAGAGACTACTTTGCCTTTTTTCCACTCAAGTTCAAGCTTCGCTTCGCCTTCAATCTTTTCAATAATCTCTTTTGTTATCTTCATATCAATCTATCTTTCAATCTCTTTATATGGAAGGTTTTTGCGATACCCGTAACCGTCAAATAAGCCCTTTTCGATACACCTACGGGCAAATCGGCGGGGATGGACATAAATGTTTTTGTTTCAAACATATTGCTTCTTGGAAAACTACTCTCGGTACACCCAAAGCACGGACTTCCCGATCTTGTTTTGGAGTTTACCTCATTCCACAATATTCTGTTGCAACTTCCGTGAGTCGTAGGAGCCCTGCACCCTTGTAGATAAAAAAGACACCCCTCTTTGGTGCCAAAATCCTTACTATCCACTTTCCACTCAAAATACTCATTTCTGGTGCATCCATGATGAGTTAGATAGCCGTATATCTCTTTTGGTCTTTTTAACTCATCCGTTATAACGGCTCCTCTATCCTTTAGAGAATCCAAAACAAACACAATCCATTCCGGGTGCGCCGGACAACCGGGGATATTGACAACTTTATCTTTAAACTCTTTTAAAAGCCCTTTTTCTTCATCTTTGTCATACAAAACTCCGGTTATATTTTTGGGGTCTTTCTCTTTAAAGATACCCCCATATACCGCACAAGTCCCTAAAGCCAAGATATATTTGGCATTTTTCGCAAGTTTTTTAACGGATTGATAAAAGTTTTCTCCGGCTCTTATAAACTCTTTTGAGACAGCTCCCTCGACAATCAAAAAATCAAACTTTTTATCGTATCTTAACGCCTCATTGACGCTTAAAGAGCTATCTAAAAACGGATGGTATAAAAAGTCGTATCTATCTAAAAGATACTCCATATTGGGATAGTTTAAAAAGGATTGAGTATTGCCGTTGCAAGTTATACCCTGTATCCATAAAACTTTACTCTTCACGCATCAAGCTTTCAGTGCAAAATAGATATTTTCGCTAATATCGTCTATATAGTCGTTTAAGCTTTTTTCCAAAACACCCTCGCCGTTTAAAAAGACCATTCCGCCTAAATAACCCATAAAAAGTCCAAAAGCGCTAAAGAAGTCTTGGTCTCTAAGCTCACCGCACCTAACACCCTCTTCAAAAAATATCATAATCTCAGTCACGAAAGCCGACACGCATATCATACCCTCACAACCGTTTTTAAATATATCTCTGTTGGATAGATAAACCCTTAAAAAATACTCTATCATCTCCGGTCTTTTGTTCGCTATTTCAAAATACATCGCCACTATCTTTCTTATCTTCTCTTTAGTGGTGATTTTCATATTGTTTATCTTTCTTATCTTCTCTCCGAGTATATCCGAAGTATAGCGCATGATAGCCATAGCCAACTCCTCTTTTGAAGAGAAGTAGTTATACATATTGCCTACGCTCATATTTAGTGTTTTTGCGATATCGGGTATAGTCGTGTTGTAAAATCCCTTTTTAGAGAACAGCTTTAAAGAAGTCTCTATGATACCGATCTTTTTTTCCTCTTTTTTAAAAATAGCCACCCCTGATCCTTTAAAAAGATATATAAGTGTCATATTATATTACAAAAAATATATTATTTTTATTAACCGATATTGCTCATTTATAGCAATCATATAAACTATATAAGCCCTCTTTAAGTGTAAAAAAATTGTTAATTTTTTTAATATAAAAAATACTTTTAAATGTCCGATTAAGTTTTGATTTGATAGAATTTCTTAATTTTATTATAAGGAGCAGTGATGAAAATATTGGGAAAGATCGTTTTAGCGGCTTTTTTAGCGGCGGCGCTATTTGGAGGTTCTTACAACCCGCTTGACGGAGTAAAGGCTCAAAAGCAAGAAGCTTTGAAATATGCAAACAAGTATGTAACGGTACAGCAGTTAAAAACTTGGATGAAAGACGGTAAAAAATTCAATATTGTTGATGTTAGAGAAGCAAGCGAAAGATATGCCGGACAGATACCTTGTAAAAGAACTCTAAACATTCCAAGAGGCGTTCTTTACGGTGCAGTTAAAAAAGGTGTTTTAAAACCAAACAATACTTATATTATGGTTTGTAGAACAGGACATAGAGCTTTACTTGCAGCAGCTGTTTTAGCAAAATATTACAATTTTAAAAATGTATATGTATTAAAAGGCGGTATCAAAGCTTGGATACAAGACGGAAATCCGGTTCAAAACGGTTTACACTTAGGAAATGTAAAAATAACTTTAACAAAATAGAACTTTAGCCCGAGACTTCTCGGGCTAAAAAACTATACAAAATCTACTCCCTTTATCCTTTTCGCTTACTATCTCAAGTCCAAACCCGTGTAACTCTAAAATATTCGAAACGATATTGAGCCCGAGCCCCAAAGAGT
>JAADDL010000122.1 GCA_013153915.1 Campylobacterota bacterium | reverse complement strand
AAAAAGTGGTGGATGAATTTGGAGGAGAGATACCGCTTGATGAAAAAAAGCTCATAACACTTCCCGGAGTCGGACAAAAAACGGCTCATGTCGTCATGATTGAGTTTACAAACGCCAATCTTATGGCGGTAGATACCCATGTCTTTAGGGTTTCTCATCGCCTTGGGCTAAGTGACGCCAAAACAGTAGAAAGGACCGAAGAGGAGTTGGTAAAAAAATTAAAAGACGACCTCCATATCTTTCATCAAGCCATGGTACTTTTTGGGCGCTATATCTGCACCGCCAAAAATCCAAAGTGCCAAACCGAATGCTTCTTACAAGATGTATGCAAGAGCAAAAAGAGCTTTAAACCCTCTTAGCCTAAAACCGTATCCTTCCATTTTATCGAACATCCCATAGAGGGGTATTGCGGTTTTGGTGGCTCTTTATCGGTAAAAAGTCTCATCATAGCGTCTTTTAACTCCTCTTTTTTAACACCTTTTTCATTTTGCCAATTATCATCAATCCTTCCATGATAATACAACTTGGCATCTTTATCAAAAAGATAGATATCGGGAGTACAAACCGCACTCAAGGCTTTTGCAAACTCTTGCGTTTCATCTACGAGATAGGGAAATTCCAACCCCTCATCCTCTACCTTTTCTCTCATTTTCGCAGGAGAATCTTCTGGATAGTTGGGGTGGATATTGGGATTGACCGCTATAGTGTTTATGCCTAGTTTTTTCGCAAACCTAGCCGCCTCTTTGACTCTGTCCCAAACTGCGATAGCATAAGGGCAATGGTTGCAAGTGACAACCACAAGCAATCCTCTCTTGCCTATCAAGTCATACAAAACAAAATCTTTTCCAAAGGCATCTTTTAAAACAAACTCCGGAAGCTTACTTCCAAGAGGTATATCAACCGATTCTAATAACGACATTTTTTCACCTCATCAATTTTTCTACTATTTTATAAACTCTCTTGATAGAGTCTATCTCGCACTTTTCATTAACAGAATGCGGATAAGATATATTTGGTCCGATAGACGCTATCATCCTATCCTTGCCAAGTTTTTCCAAAAGCACACCACACTCAAGTCCGGCATGGATAGCACTATAAGAGACCTCTTTAAACTCTTGCGAATAAATAGCGTAAATCTCTTTTGAAAATTCGTTGATTTCAGGCTTCCAAGCACCATATCTACAAGATGTCTCAACTCTATAACCAAAACTTTCAAAATATGAAATCTCTTCTTTTATAATCTTTTCCAGCAATATATCATCATTTGCTCTTGGAAAAATTTGTATGGATATGGTATCATCAATAGTTTGAATTTTTCCTAAATTGACACTAACGGAAGGCAAACACAACTCTTTGTCATACCCTCTAACACCATTTGCAAAGGCGCACACCATATCGATTATCTCGTTTGAGTTGGCAAAATATCTTCTATCTCGAGATAATTTTATCTTTTCTGCTTTTACCGTATCGCTTTTTGGCAAAACAACACCTTTTTTGACGGCTATTACGGCTTTGGCACTTTTGGGTATGGCGTTAAGCGCTTCTCCGCCGTTTATAGATATGATTTTTGGTTTTATATCAAAAAGATAGTATCCCAGCTCTTTTATGGCATTTGGAATATTTTTATCTATATCCACTCCGCTATGACCTCCCGGCAAATCTTCAATACTCACTCTGTATACATCTTCATCTTCCAAATCAACTCTTTGGTAATTTTTTTTGGTTTTTATATCCACGCCTCCGGCACAACCGATATATACTTTACCCTCCTCTTCCGTGTCAAGATTTAATATCTTTTTTGATTCCACTTCAAGCTCAAGCCCTTTTGCGCCTATCATGCCTATCTCTTCATCGGCACTAAACAGTAGTTCAACATCATCAAATTTTTTTGCCGCAAGAAGCATCATGGCTACTCCTATGCCGTTATCGGCACCCAAAGATGACTCCTTTGCTTTTAGATAACCGTCTTCTTCTATCACCTCTATATTAGGAGCTTTGCCAACACAAACCATATCATAATGAGCTTGCAAGCACACTTTAGGCTTGCCTTTTTTGCATAAAATATTTCCCGCTTTATCGCATTGCACTTCACAACCGCACTCTTTAGCAAAATTTTCTATAAACTCTTTCAATTTTGCAGCTTTTTTAGAACAATGCTCAATAGTGCAAATTTTTTTAAAAATTTCTATAACTTCCATAACACATCCCACTTGTAAAATATCTCTTTATATGTTATCATTTTCACTATGAAAAATATGTTAATCCTCATCATAGCCGTTTTATTTGACGGCTGTTTGTATGTCAACGATACGGGTATATCTACAAGATATTATAACGATTGTCACGAATACTATGACTCCATGGGCATATACCACAAAGAGTGTCCGAAAAATCTCATAGATTATAAAGATTTGCAGATAAAACTTGATGATTGAGCAGATAAGAAAAGAGAGAGAAAAGTCTCTTTTTTACAAAAATATACTACCTTTAAGAGAGTTATTGGCAAATCTACCGACTATAAAAGATGTAGATATTTCTCTTGGGGATATCATAAGTATAAAGTCCGACAATATCTCGTCAGAACAAAATAGATTTATTTTTGAAACAGCCCAAAGATTAAAGCCTTGGAGAAAAGGTCCGTTTAAGATATTTGATATTTTTATCGATTCGGAATGGCAAAGTCAGATAAAATACAATCTTCTAAAAAAATATTTCAACTTAAAAGATAAAAGAGTTGCGGACATTGGTTGCAACAACGGCTACTATATGTTTAGAATGCTAAACGACAAACCAAAAAAATTAGTGGGCTTTGACCCCTCGCCTCTTTTTCGAACGCAATTTGACTTTATAAACCATTTTATAAAAAGTGATATAGTCTATGAGCTTTTAGGCGTAGAGCATTTGGGTTTATATGAAGAGAAGTTTGATACCATATTTTGCCTTGGAGTTTTATATCACAGAAGCGACCCGATAGCAACTTTAAAATCACTCAAAAAAGGTTTAGATAAAAAAGGCGAACTATTTTTAGATACATTTATCATTGACGGAGATGACGATATAGCCTTAACCCCTAAAGACAGATACTCTAAGATACCGAATATTTACTTTATACCTACCGTTTCGGCTTTATCAAATTGGCTAAAAAGAGCGGGGTTTAATGAGATAAAACTTCTTGAGATAAAAAAAACCGATACGAATGAACAGAGAAAAACAGACTGGATAGATTCTCAAAGTTTGGATGATTTTTTAGATCCAAACAACCCAAATCTAACGGTAGAAGGATACCCGGCGCCAAAGAGAGCTTATATTAAAGCTTCCGTGGATTAGTCCGATATAATTGTAAATATAAACAAGGAAAATATCAATGTCCGAAGAGTCAGCACAAGAAAATAGTTATGAAGATTTTGCCATTGAAGATGATAAAAATCTTGTAAGCCTTAAAACACACGCTAAAATAAAAAAATATCTCACCGGAGATATAGAGATTTTAAAAGAAAATTACGCTAAAGTAAGATTGACCTGCACCAACGAGATGTCCGTTGATGAGATGGGCTTAGTTCACGGAGGATTTACATTTGGGGCGGCTGATTTTGCCGCTATGGCGGCTGTAAATGAGCCTTATGTGGTACTCATAGGCTCAAAAAGTAAATTTCTAGCACCCGTAAAAGTGGGAGATGTGGTTATATTTGAAGCTCATGCCAGATTTGAGGATGCCAGAAAAAGAGAAGTGGATGTTGTTGGGGTTTTAAACGATATAAAAGTTTTTGAGGGTACTTTTACAGCCGTCATATTGGAAGAGCATGTTCTTAAGCTAAAACTAAAAAGAAGCAAAAAGGTTAAAAAATCATAAAACTCTCAACCAATAATCAACATTGCTTTGCTCTTGTTTTATCGTCGTAGGTTCACCGTGTCCGGTATAAACCGTCTTATCGTAACCGATTTTTTTAAACCTTTGTAAACTCTCTTTCATCAGCTTGGGGTTCGAATAAGGAAAATCAACCCTACCAATCGAACCTCTAAATATAAAATCCCCGCTAAACCAAAAATCTCCTATCTCTATGACGGAAGTGCCGGGAGTGTGTCCCGGAAAATGTATAAATCTCACTTCAAAATCACCTATCTTATAAACACTATCTCCATCCACTAGTATATCGGCTTTGCAAACAGGCTGGGACTGTTCAAAAACATCTTTTTCAAGCATAAAAGCGTCACCTTTTGGTATATATATAGGTATATTTAGCTCGTCTTTTAGTTCACAATCGCTCCAAGTGTGGTCAAAATGCCCATGAGTATTGAGAACGGCAAGAGGATTTGAGGTATTGTCTTTTACCCATTTAGTAGCGCCGACTCCCGGGTCTATGATAAGTTCATTATCGTTATTTTTCACAATATAGCAGTTTGTTTGATAAGTACCGAAAGGTTTTGATAGTATCTTTAACATAATTACTCTCCATTTACTTTTTGTAGATATAATTTCTTAAGCGATAAAATTATATCTAAAAGTATTTATTAAGAGATGTTTTAGTAAAATAGTTTGCCAAATTAAGTAAGATTTTAGGATAGGTGATGACAAAAAAGTATCGGCTTTTGGAGAAGTTTCTTGTAAAGTTTTTGCAAGACGAGGTTCTAAAAACGGGGCTTAAAAGTGCCGTTGTAGGACTTAGCGGAGGGATTGATTCCGCCGTCGTCGCCGTTTTGGCAAAAAAAGCTTTTGACGACAACTTACTATGTATCATGATGCCCTCTCAATTTTCCAGCAAAGAGAGCATAGAAGATGCCAAAGAGTTATCGGACAAGTTTAATATGAGATATGAAATAATCTCCATAGAACCTATGCTAAAAGCTTATATAGACGAAAATATGAGTAATTTAAGAATAGGCAATCTAAGCGCTAGACTTAGGATGTGCGTGTTGTACGACATATCGGCAAGAGAAAACGCTTTAGTTATAGGCACAAGCAACAAAAGTGAACTTTTACTTGGATACGGTACGCTTTTTGGTGATTTGGCAAGTGCCGTAAATCCGATAGGAGATCTATACAAAAGCGAAATATTTGAGTTCGCCGAATATTTAGGCGTAACAAAAAACATACTAGATAAACCGCCCTCAGCCGACCTTTGGGAAGGGCAAAGCGACGAGGATGACCTCGGTTTTAGCTACAACGAGATAGATAAGGTGCTAAAAGATTTCGTTGATGACAGATTGAGTAAAGATGAATTATTGCAAAAAGGGTACGATAAAAAGCTGTGTGATTTGGTTATCAAAAGGATTTACCAAAATCATTTCAAAAGAAAACCTCCCGTTATTGCCAAGGTAAGCAATAGAAGCATAGGACATGATTTCCTATATGCTAGGGATGTAAAACTATAAAAGGATAAAATCATGTACGATATACCATTTTTTAAACCCTCTATAGACGATAGCGAGTTAAATCAGATAAAAGAAGTGTTAAACCAGACGGACAAAAATAAAACGGGTAAACTTGAAGAAAACTTTTCAAACTATATACAAACAAATCACTCTATATCTACTTCAAGCGGTACCGCCGCAATGCATCTATCCATGATGAGTATCGACCTTAAAAGAGGAGACAAGATAGTCTGTTCGGTAAACGCTTTTCCTTCCGTTGCCGAAGTGGTTAGACATTTTGACGCCGAGCCTATATTTGTCGATATAGACAAAGATGATTTCAATATAGACCCGTTGAAACTTGATGAAGTCCTAACAAAATCAAAACATAAAAAACTAAAAGCGGTTTTCGTAAGCCATGTTGCGGGACAACCAGCCCCTATGGATGAGATATATGAAGTAGCCGACAAGCATGGCGTACTTATCATAGAAGACGCTTCAAACGCCATGGGAGCGGTATATAAAGGAAAAAAGATAGGCTCACTCCCAAAAACCACTTTAACCACTTTCAGCTTCAGCCCTCATAGCGTAAACAATGTCATAAATGCGGGAATGATAGCAACAAACGAAGAGATGCTAGATAAGAGAGCAAGACTCCTTAGAAATCATGCCATAGTTAGTGAGGCATGGGAAAAATATGGTGACCTTGACTATGTCTATGATGTTGTCGATATCGGAGTGAAGTATGATTTATCCCAACTTGATGCGGCTTTTTGCATAGCGCAACTTGCCAAAAACGACTCCTTTATAAAAAGAAGACAAGATATAGCCGCCATTTACGATAAAGAGTTGGCAAATGTTCCTCATGTCAGCACTCCGGTTAAAAAAAGAGACCATATCTACAAAAGATATATCATCAAAATAGACAAAAACAGAGACTCTTTCGCAAGAGAATTGGCAGCAAAAAATATTCATACGGGACTTAACTATATACCGATACATTTGTTAAGCTACTACAAAAGCAAATACAATCTCAGAATCAACGATTTTCCCGTCGCTTTGACAAACTATCAGCAGATTTTATCGTTGCCGATATATCCTAGTTTAAGCGATGATGAAGTTATGTATGTTTGCGAACAAGTAAAAAGCGTTGCGAAAACAAGAGTATAACAATACCGTTTTTTGGATAGAGGAGTATCTCTTCTATCCAAAAACTCCCCTGCAAAAAGCCCTTAGCTTCATACTTTTACCTTTTACGATGCTATACTGTATCGTCGTTATCCTAAAAAGATATCTTGCCAAAAGCAAAGAGCTTCACATACCTATCGTAAGTATCGGCAATCTAACCCTTGGAGGTAGCGGAAAAACACCGTTTACGATATCTTTGGCCAAGGATAGAAAAAATATAGCCGTCATACTAAGAGGATACAAAAGAGAAAGCAAAGAGTTGCTTATCGTAAGTAGATACGGCGATATAAAATGTAGCGTACAAGATAGCGGAGACGAGGCTATGCTGTATGCCAAATCTCTGCCAAACGCCTTGGTAATAGTTTGCAAAGATAGGATAGAAGCTATAGAATATGCAAAAAAAGAGGGTATTAAAGCTATCTTTCTTGATGACGCTTTTCATAGGCATGAGATAAAAAAGTTTGATATACTGCTTGAGCCTAAAGATGAGTATAAAAACTCTTTTTGTATCCCAAGCGGTCCATATAGAGAGCCAAAAAGCTTTGCCAAATATGCCGATATCGTAGCCAAAGAAGACATAGACTTCCATAGAGTCGTAAAGATAACGAATAAAACCGATAAAATGCTACTTGTAACCGCTATATCCAAGCCGCAAAGGCTGGAGAATTTTTTGCAAAAAGAGAACTTGGTAGCAAAGATATATTTTCAAGACCACCACCCATACACAAAAGATGAAATAAAAAAACTTATAAAAAGATACAATCCCACATCCATCCTAACAACCCGAAAAGATGCCGTAAAATTGGAAGATTTTGATTTGAATCTGTCTATCATCGAACTTGATATCAAAATAGACGACGCTATCAAAGATAAAGTTGATGATTTTATAGATAATTTTGGTAAATTTTAGTAAAATAGCCCAACTTTTAACTTGAAGGTTCGACTTGAAAACAAAAATTGAAAAAGCCCAGAT
>JAADDL010000081.1 GCA_013153915.1 Campylobacterota bacterium | reverse complement strand
GATGAGCTTGTGGAGTTGCAAAAGGATTTTAGAGGTTATCACTGTAACGATAACGAGACAAAACACTACATATCCGAGTACTCATCCGTAAGAAACTACTTGATGGATCCGCATACCGCCACTTGCATAAAAGCTTATGACGATATCAAGTGTTCTAGAAGAAAAACAGTCATCTGCTCGACTGCGGAGTGGACGAAATTTGCCCCTGCGGTTATGAATGCGATAAGCTGTCAAAACAAAACAAAATTTAAAGATATTGAAGCGCTTGAAGGCGTATCTAAGATAATGGGCGTAGATATACATCCGTCTATCAAAAAGCTTTTTAACTCTAAAATCATTCACAATACGGTGATAGATAAAGAGAACTTGGAAAAAGAGATATTTAAGTTTTTAGAGGAGTGATGCTCCTCTAAAACTCTTCGTGAAATCTATACCCTTTTGCTTTTAGTGCTTTTCTTATGGTCTCTTGATGCTCTTTTCCTTTCGTTTCAAGAGCTATCGTAACATTTGCATCACCGTAAGAAAGCGTTGTGGAAGTTCTATCGTAATCTATTTGAATGATATTTGCTCTAAGCTCCTCAAAGATATCGGTCAAACTTCTCAAAGCTCCAGGTTTATCGATAAGAGTGATGAGCAACTTCATCTTTCTATGCGCTTTTATCTGACCTTTTTCTATGATAACGGAAAGCATACCCACATCAATATTGCCGCCGCTTAATATGACACCGACTTTATCATCAAAATCAACTTCTATCTTTTTATGCATCAAAGCGGCAACACCTACGGCACCCGCACCCTCAACCACTATCTTTTGCCTCTCAAGTAAAAATAAAACCGCATTTGCTATCTCTTCATCGTCAACTTGAACTATATCGTCAACACACTCCAAAATAATATTAAGATTTTCTTTGCTAGCGTCTCTTACGGCTATACCGTCGGCTATCGTCCTTACATCTTTCGTACTTAAAGGCTTCTTCTCTTTAAAAGATTCGTACATCGCGGGAGCTCCTTTGGCGGTAACTCCAACTATCTTTATGCGAGGGTCTAACTGCTTGATAGCGGATGCGACACCGCTTATAAGCCCTCCTCCGCCTATGGGAACAAGTATCATATCAAGATCGTCTATTTCATCATACATCTCCAACGCAACCGTACCCTGCCCCGCCATAATCTTTTTATCTTTAAACGGATGAATAAAAGTCAAAGAGTTCTCTTTGGCATAAGTTACTGCATACTCGTAAGCTTCGTCATAGTTGGAGCCTTTTAGTATCACCTCGGCTCCCAAAGCCTTTGTGCCAACCACCTTTAAAAGCGGAGTGGCTTCGGGCATGATGATAGTGGAAGGGACATTGAAGCGACTAGCACTATAGGCTACGCCTTGAGCATGATTGCCCGCACTTGCGGCAATAACACCTCTTTGTTTTTCATCTTTGCTTAAAGAGGCTATCTTGTTGTAAGCCCCTCTTATCTTATACGCTCCGGTGATTTGGAGATTTTCTTTTTTTAGATAGACATTTGTTCCTACTTTTTCGGTCAAAAGAGGAGCAAAAGCAAAAGGAGTTTTGTTGACTATGCCGTTTATCTTCTTTTTCGCTTTCATTATTTCGCTTAGAGGTATCATATATCAGTCTCCGAAATTCATCTTATGCTCTACCATCGAACATCTGTTTTGCACCACTTTTAGTCCTAACTTTTTGGCTCTCTCCGCCGCTTTGTTGTTTACAATGCCTTTTTGTAGCCATAAAACCTTCACATCGTCTCTCTTTTCTATCTCATCAACGATTTGGTCGGCGATAGAGGGTTTTCTAAACATATCCACCATATCGACTCTATCTTTTATCTCACTTAGGCTTCTATAGACCTTTTCGCCGAGTATCGTATCTTCTTTAGGATAAACGGGATAAATCTTATAGCCGACCGATTGTAAGTATTTGGCAACCTTATGGCTATCTTTTTCGGGCTTTGGAGACAGACCGATAACGGCTATACTCTTAACCTCTTCAAATATCTTTCTTATCTCGTCACTCTTTTCGTTGACTGTCGGAAATTCACACTCCATAACTTTTCCTTGACTTATTTTGATTTTAAGCCAAGATTATATCAAAAAAAAGCAAATATTGCGGTAAAAAGCTATATTAAGGTATTTTTTTCAAGACCGCACCGCACTCTAAATGGTCCGTGTAGGCAAATTGGTCGAAAATGGCAAATTTTTCAATATAGTGGGTTTTACAAAGTTTAGATAGGTCTCTTTTTAGAGTTTTCGGATTGCATGAGATGTAGATGATATGCTCAAACTCAGAGACCAAAGAGAGCGTTTTAGTATCCACTCCCGCCCTTGGCGGGTCTATAAAGATAGTTGAAAAGTTATAGTTATCTAGATCAATACCCTTTAATCTTCTAAACTCTCTCTCTTTATGCAGAGCTTGAGTAAACTCTTCGGCGGAGAGTCTAGCGAAAAATATATGGTTTACGCCGTTTAATTCACAATTCTCTTTTGCCGAACTTATAGACTTTTTGGATATTTCGGTAGCCAAAACTTTATCGAAATTTTCACTCAAAGGTATGGTAAAGTTGCCGTGCCCGCAGTAAAGTTCGACCAAATCACCCCCAAAATCTTTAGAGTTGTTTTTTGCCCATCCTATCATCTTTTCATTGACTTTGGTATTTGGCTGCAAAAATGAGTTTTCATACACTTTGTAACGATATGTTTTTGAGTTTACCGTCAAGTTTTGATAGATAAAATCCCTTTGAGAGACTATCTTTACGCCTCTACTTCTACCTATCACCATCAAGTTGAGTTTTTGTTCTAGCTTTTTTGCCTCTTTTAGCCAACTCTCATCTATCTTTTTGTGGTATATCAAAGTCACAAGCATCTCATTTGCACTCATAAACTCAACGGCAAAGAGTTTCTGTCTTAAAGTATCACTCTTTTTTATATACTCTATAAGCTTTGGCATAGTTGAGTAGATATTTTCTTCGACTATTTGACATCTTTCTATCTTGACTATACTCTTTTTTGAAAAACCGTTCATAGCGTAAAAAAGTTCATCACCCTCATGCCATATCCTAAACTCGGCTCTATTTCTAAAGTGTCCGTCGCTTGATGAAAATAGCTCCATCTCCCCCGTATAAAACTCTTTGAACTCATCTTTTATATAGTTGGATTTTTTCTTGAGTTGCTCTTCGTAAGGTAGCTCAAAAAGCGTGCAACTACCGCACTTCCCAAAATATTCGCACTTCACTTCAAACCTTTAGTGAAAACTTGATACCAGATTGCCTACGAGTAGATGCCATCCGTCAACAAGTACGAATATCAAAAGTTTAAAAGGCATAGATATCATCACCGGAGGCAACATCATCATGCCCATACTCATCAAGATAGAACTCACCACCATATCTATAACCAAAAACGGCATATAGATAAGAAATCCTATCTCAAAAGCGGTTTTAAGCTCGCTTATCATGAAAGCCGGTATCGCAACAAGCAAAGGAACATCTTGGATATTTTTGGGGTTTTTTAACTTTCTTATTCTAAAAAATAGAGCAAGATCTTTCTCTCTTGTGTTTCGTATCATAAACTCTTTAAAAGGCTCAACCGTTTTAGTAAAAGCCTCTTTATAGCCTATCTCTTTTTGGATATAGGGTTTTATCCCTTGGTCGTAAGCCTTTTCTCCGACGGGTTGCATGATAAAGAAAGTGAGTATCATTGCCAATGAAACCATCAGTTGAGAAGGCGGCATCTGCTGAGTACCCAAAGCTTGCCTCAAAAAAGAGAAAACTACCACAAGTCTTATGAAGCTTGTCATCACCATAACCAAACTCGGCGCCAATACCAATATGGTTAAAACGATTAGAACATTAAGACTGCTAACAAGCTGTTCGGGAGTATCGGGTGCGGATAAAGAGAGGTTTACCGTAGGTATAGTAGTACCGTTTGCGGCAAAAAGCGTAATCGTAAAGATAAAAAATATAACTATTTTTTTCATTTATTTTTTTTCATATCAAGTATACTCTTTTTGGCTCTATTCTCCCCTTTTTCACCATTTGAGAAGAAATAAAGCTCTACCCTTCTATTTTTTGCTCTGCCTTCAGGAGTTGCATTTGACGCAACAGGGTCAAATTGCGCTTTACCCGAGGAGATTAGCCTTTTTGGATCCACTCCGTCTTTAATAAGCTCTTTTACTACTGCTACGCCTCTAGCGGTCGATAACTCCCAGTTGTCCTTATACGGACTATTTGGAGGAGGTGGTGTATTGTCGGTATATCCAATAGCGTTGATGATGATGTTTCTTGGAAGTTTTTGGATTATTAAAGCCACTCTTTTTAAAAAAAGTATCGCATCATCGTTAGTTATCTTTGCTTCACCTGGTTTAAACAACAAAGATGACGGAAGTCTAAGCAAAAATCCTTTTTCAGCCTCTTCAAAAACTATATTGGGGCTTCCTGAAGTTTTTAACATCTCGTTTACTTCGCTAACGACTTGACCCAACTGTTTCATAGATGAACTTTTATTTATCTGATCCCGATTTACTTTCATTTCTTGAGTCGTAGTAAGTTCAACTTTCTCTCTACTCATCTCCATCCTAGTACCGCCTTCAAGTACGCTCAAAGCGCCCGCTAGCGAACCTACGGCTTCTTGTATCTTTTTGGCGTCCATACTAGACATAGAAAGAAGCAAAACAAAAAATGTCAAAAGTAAAGACATAAGATCTCCAAATGCGGCCAGCCAACCCGGCAAACATTTGGGACAATCACACTCAGGACACTTTTTTCCCATTATATAGCCTTATTATGAGTCAAATTGAGAAACTCTATCTTTAGGAGGTAGAAACGCCAACAATTTTGCTTCAAGATTTCTTGGATTGTCTCCGGCTTGGATAGACATAATACCTTCTATAATCAAAGTTTTCAACAAAATTTCATCACTATCTCGTATAAGTAAAATATTCGCAACCGGCGCGCCAATGATATTTCCGAGCATTGCGCCGTACATCGTAGTCAGCAAAGCAACCGCCATAGCGGGACCGATAGCGGACGGATCGCTCATATTTAACAGCATCGCAACCAAACCTATCAATGTTCCTATCATACCCATAGCTCCCGCAAAACCCGCAATCTGGTCAAAAAGAGATGCGTTTGCCTTGTGTCTGCCGCTTGCTTGTTCCATATCTATCTCTAAAAGTTCTCTGATGGTATCAGGCTCATTTCCGTCAACCGCCATAGAAAGACCCTTCTTTAAAAACTCGTTTTCCTCTTTGTTTGCACTCTCTTCAAGTGCGAGTATGCCGTCTTTTCTAGCCTTAGTAGAGTAATCCACCATCTTTTTGATAGTCTCTTGAATATCAATCTGAGGAGGCTTGATAGCTATCATAAAAACTTTTGCGGCGGCTTTTATCTGCTCCATCTTGAAACCGATCATCAAAACGCCGGTAGTTCCGCCGAAAACTATAAGAATAGAGGGGATATCTATATAAGGTCCCAACCCCACACCCATAGCCATAGCGCCGAAAAGCAACGCCAAGGTAAGCACTAAACCTATAACGGTTCCCAAATCCATATATACGCACCTTTCTTGATGGAGTAATCAATATTTATTTTATTGATATTTCCGTTAAAAGTTGATTAAACTATTTCTTATATCGGCATTTTGTCAAATTAGATGAATCTTTAATGAAATTTTTGTTAGAATTATAGTAAAAATAAACGAGAGGAACCATGAATAAAACGACGATAGTTATCTTAGCCGCGGGATTCGGCACGAGAATGAAATCCCAAAAACCGAAAGTTTTGCACCGCATAAGCGGATATGAGATGCTTTACTACTCCATAAAAGAGGCTAAAAAGATAAGCGACGATATACAAGTGGTGCTTTATCATAAGCATGAGTTGATAAAAAAAGAGATGGATAAGTATTTTGACGATATAAAATATGTCATACAAGATGTCGAAAATTATCCCGGTACGGCAGGAGCTTTAAGAGGCGTGGAGTTTAATAACGAAAAAGTTTTAATACTAAACGGGGATATGCCTCTTATAGAAGCCGAAGAGCTTGAAAGATTTTCTCTCATAGACGCCGATATCGTTATGAGTATCATAGAACTGGACAATCCAAAAGGCTACGGCAGAGTTGTGATAGAAAACGGCGAAGTTGCAAAAATAGTAGAAGAGAAAGACGCAACTGATAAAGAAAAAGAGATAAAATCGGTAAATGCGGGAGTATATCTGATAAAAAGCGAGATACTAAAAATTTACCTACCCAAAATAAAAAACGACAACAAATCAAAAGAGTACTATCTTACCGACATAGTAGAACTTGCAAAAAACGATAAAAAGAGCATAAAACCTCTATCGGTCAATGAAGAAAACTTTAAGGGCGTAAACTCAAGATGGGATTTAAGTAACGCCGAAGAGATTATGCAAAATAGAATAAAAAAAGAGCTATTAAACGGTAGCATTAGTATAAGATTGCCAAATACCGTATATATCGAATACGGAGTCAAATTTGAAGGTGAATGCTTTATAGAAAACGGAGTAAGCATATACAAAAACAGCAAGATAATAAACTCTCACATAAGAGCTTACACAACCATAGAAGAGAGTACGATAGAGCACTCTTTGGTGGGACCGTTTGCTAGAATAAGACCAAACTCACACATCAAAGACAGCAAAGTCGGCAACTTCGTAGAGGTGAAAAAATCAACCCTCAACGGTGTAAAAGCGGGACATTTAAGCTATCTTGGAGATAGCGAGATAGATGAAGGCACAAATATCGGAGCAGGAACCATAACTTGCAACTACGACGGCAAAAAGAAGTACAAAACCGTTATAGGTAAAAATGTATTTATAGGTAGCGATACACAAATAGTCGCACCCGTTAAGATAGAAGACGATGTTATGGTAGCGGCGGGAACTACTCTTACAAAAGATGCCAAACAAGGCACGCTTGTCATAAGCAGGTCTCCTTTAAAAAGCGTCAAGGATTTTTATTATAAATTTTTTGGAAAAAACAATGGATAATCTACTAAAAGATAAAAATATCGTTGTCGGAGTTACAGGTAGCATAGCGATATATAAAGCGTTAGAACTCATAAGGCTGTTTATCAAATCAAGCGCAAATGTAAAAGTGGTGATGAGCGAAAGCGCAAAAGAGTTTATAACCCCCTTGACATTCGAGACCGTAAGCCAAAATATCGTTTTACACAAAGATACCGAAAGCTGGGCAAACGACAACAACCATATAGGTATATCAAAATGGGCGGATATATTTGTCATAGCTCCCGCAACAGCAAATACTATCAATAAAATAGGTGCGGGCATAGCGGACAATCTGCTTCTTGATAGCGTTTTGGCATACGATAAAACTTTAGTGATAGCGCCCTCGGCAAATACGAAAATGTATCTAAATCCGAACACTACATCCAACTTAAAAAAGCTAAAAGTGTTCGGACACATCATAGTCGAACCCCAAAACAAACTCTTAGCTTGCAACGATGAAGGAGTCGGGGCTTTGGCCGAGCCTTTGGAGATATTTTACCAAACGGCAAGAGAGCTTTTAA
>JAADDL010000024.1 GCA_013153915.1 Campylobacterota bacterium | reverse complement strand
CTTTTTTGATATCGTCCCTACAAATAAAGCCTATATCGGTAGGATTTTTGAAATCCTTGAGAGCTTGATTTGCTTTTTTTGCCAACATCTCTTTTCTTATAACTTTTTTATACTCTTTTTCAACTTCATTTTTTGCCTCTTCAAAGCTCATAGGTTTCGGTAAATTTACCTTTTCTAATTTTGCGACTATGTATAATCCCTCATATCTAAATGGTTTTAAGACATCTCCTACGCTTGCGGTTTTTAGTTTCTCTTGAGGATATTTTGTATCATCAATGAAAACCGTTTTTGTTTCGTCGGCTTTGATTTTTCCTTTTTTGAAGGCTAAATATTTCTTGAGAGCAAAAGTTTTACCTTTTTTAAATTTTAAGTCTTGAATAACTCTATCTTTTGCCTGTTCGTATGATTCTATCTTGCCGTCTTTGTCCGTATAGTTGTATCTTTTTTTGGTGTAATACTCTTTTGTTTCATTCTCATCCACTTGTATAAATGCGACCGGAACTTTTATGATGGATAAAAGATAAGACTTTTTCGTCAAATAGCTTTTCTTATGCTTTTCCCAAAACTTTTTCAACTCATTCTCATCGACTTTTAAATCATCATCATTAACTCTCACTATTTTGATTGCAAGTTTATCTTGCATAAATATAGAAGCCCCTAAAGTTTCTATCTCCAAAGGAGTCGTAGGAAGTTTTAAGATGTTGGCTAATTTTTGTAAGGTTATCTCTTTTCTTAACGATTCTTCATACTCTTTCGGAGTCATTTGGATATTTTTTAAAACTCTATAATATTGGTCTTTATCAAAAACCCCGCCTTTTTGAAAAGCTTTTGTATTTTCAAGCGCTTTTTCCACCTCGTCATCAAGCGTTTCCAAGCCAAGATCTTTTGCATAATTTAACTTTAAAGATTCGTTAACAAGTTGTGCTAAAGCTATATCTTTTAACCCCATCTTATCGGCTTGCTCTTTGGTAAAAGTACCTTTTGATTGCTCTTGATAGTAGTTGTATATATTTGTATAAGCTTGATTTAACTCTTGAAGGGTTATTTTTATCTTTCCTACTTTTGCTACGGCTCCGGCTCTGTCAAGGTTGTAGTTGTAAGCTCCCCAGCCTACAAACCCTGCTCCAACAAAAGCGATAGTGCTTATCCAAATAGTGATAACAAGGTATTTTCTGTGTTTTTGCATCCATGTAATCATCGATTATCCTATATATGTGTAATTTTGGGTATAATTTTATTGAAATTGATATTAATTTACGATGAAACGGAAAAAAAAATGGATAATTTGTCTTTGAAAGAGAGAGATCTTAAAAATATATGGCATCCTTGTACTCAGATGAAAGATCATGAGAGGTTGCCTCTTATTCCTATAAAGAGTGCAGACGGTGTGTATTTGGAAGATTTTGACGGTAACCGTTATATCGATGCCGTTAGTTCTTGGTGGGTAAATCTTTTCGGACACAACCATCCTTATATAAAAAAGAAGATAAAAGAGCAGTTGGATACTTTAGAGCATGTTATCTTTGCAGGTTTTACTCATGAACCGATAGTTAGGCTCTCCGAAAGACTTGTGGAGATAACGCCCTCTAACCTAACAAAATGTTTTTATGCCGACAACGGCTCCTCTGCTATCGAGGTGGCTATAAAGATGAGCTTTCATCACAATAAAAACAAAGGACTAACAAAACCATATTTCGTCTCTTTGGAAAACTCTTATCATGGCGAAACGATAGGGGCTTTGTCTTTGGGGGATTTGGGTATCTACAAAGAGAGTTACGAAGAGATTTTGATAAAAAGCATAAAGAGTTACGCACCGAAAGACAAGAGTGAAAACGAAACTCTAAAAGCCGTTTTAGAGCTTAGAAAAGTATTTGAAAAAAACAAAGATATGATATCGGCTTTTGTAGTTGAACCGTTGGTGCAGTGTGCCGGAAATATGAGGATGTATTCTCCTAAATTTTTACAAGAGGCAAGAAAACTATGCAAAGAGTTTAATATTCATTTCATAGCGGACGAGATAGCGGTAGGATTTGGCAGGACGGGGAGTATGTTTGCTTGCGACCAAGCGGAGATAAAGCCGGATTTTATGGCTCTTAGCAAAGGTATTACGGGCGGGTATCTGCCTTTGTCGGTAGTGCTTTTAAGTGATGAGATGTATGATAGTTTTTATTGTGATTATAATGAACATAAATCATTTTTGCACTCTCACTCATATACGGGAAACGCTTTGGCTTGTGCGGCGGCAAATGCAGTTTTGGATATATTTGAAAAAGAAAATATTTTGGAGTCAAACAGAAAAAAGATAGAGTATATAGGGCAAAAGTTAAAACTGTTTGAAAAGCTAAAAGTAGTGGAAAATATCAGGCAAACGGGTATGATAGCGGCGTTTGATATAAAGGGTTTTAGAAGTGAAGAGAGGGTGGGATTGAGAGTGTATGAGTATGCCCTAAAGCATGGGGTTTTGTTAAGACCTCTCGGAAATACCGTATATTTTATGCCTCCATACATCATAACGGATAAAGAGATAGACAAAATGATGGATATAGCTTATGACGCGGTAAGTAAGCTTAAAGATTAGAGGGAGAGGATTTTACAGCTATTTTCTATGACGGATAGCGTATTTGCCATATTTTGCAAATCTCTATCGTATATAAATATGCCGTAACCTTTGATAACCATATATTTTTTATCGTTTTTTTTGAGGTAGTTGGGTATCTCATAGATTGATTTTTTGCTCCAATTTTGAAAATCTTTCGGGTCGTATATCTCTATCTCTTTTATCATCTCAAGTCCGAAATAATCTTTGGGTATTATTTTGTCATACTTTAAAGAACAAGCAACCGTATATGGCGGCATAGTAAAGGATATGTATTTTGCTTCGTCGATATTTTTATAGATTTGAAGATGTATATCGGCGTCTCTATCCGCTTCGTTCCATCTGTAATCTTTGGTATAGTAGAGTTCTATTAGAGAATCTTTGTCGATTTTGTCGAACAAAACATCTTTTTTGTTGATGATAAACTTATCTATTTCACTTTTTGCCGATATCGAGCCGTAAAAAATACCGAAAAAGTTTTTCCTAAACATTGAGAGCGAAATATCGGATAACTCTTTTATTAAATAACTTTCCATTTAAAAATTATAGCAAAATTTCTCACATAATCTCTTAATAAAGAAAATTTTAGTAAAATCGGTAAAAAATAAAGGATTTTTTTGGATACTCCTCATATTCCGGTTTTGTTAGATGAAGTTTTAGATGTTTTTAAAGATATCGACGAGGGATATATAGTCGATTGCACCCTCGGTTACGGCGGACATAGCGAAGCTTTATTGAAAAATAACCCGAATATCAAAATCATAGCCATAGACCAAGACAAAGAGGCGATAGAATTTTCAAAAAAAAGACTAGAGCCTTTTAAAGATAGAGTTATATTTGAAAAAGATAGATTTTCAAATGTGATAAAAAAGTATCAAGACTTTGACATCAGGGGTGTTTTAGCGGATATCGGAGTTTCTTCTTTGCAACTTGATAAAGAGGATAGGGGGTTTGGATTTAATTCGAATGTTTTGGATATGAGGATGAATCAAGAAAACCCTCTAAGCGCCAAGGATGTGGTAAATAGCTACGATAGAGTGAAACTTGAAGAGATATTAAGGGAGTACGGAGAGATAAGAGAGTATAAAAAAGTTGCCGATATTATCGTGAAAAATAGACCTTTTAATAGTGCCAGAGAGTTATCTCAAACGATAGAAAAACATTTTAAAAGAGGTAAAATCCACTCCGCAACTTTAGTATTTCAAGCTATCAGGATAGAGGTAAACGACGAGCTTGGAGAGCTTATAGGTTTGCTTGAGGGCATAAAAAACTCCTCTTTAAAGAGATGTAAAGTAGCTATCATAACTTTTCACTCTCTTGAAGACAGGATAGTAAAAAGAACTTTTAAAGAGTGGAGTAAGAGCTGTATCTGTCCTCCCGAAGTTTATAGGTGTGAATGCGGTAACAACAACGCCGTAGGAAAGATAGTGACTAAAAAACCGATAACTCCTACTAAAAAAGAGATAAAACAAAATCCAAGAAGCAGGAGTTCTAAAATGAGGGTATTTGAGATTGAAAGATAGCAAACAAAAAAGTATCAAAAAAGAGAAATACAAACTCATAGACGAAGTCGAAAAAGGTATCAAAAGACGAGTGGAAGAGTTGAGTTTTCGACTTCTTTTGAGCGTTATTTTGGTGCTTTTTATAGTGTTGATATTGATACTTCCGAAAATCTATCTAAAAAACGAGATATACTATAACAGTAGAGAGATTAGCAAATTGTATAACGAATACTCTATATTAAGAGAGGAAAATAGAGTCTTAAAACAAAAGCTTGAATATATAAATTTTAAAAATCAAGTACTTGATACTATTTTTTAAGGTCGATTAGGGGTGATATGATAAAAAGATTTATAGCGTTTGGCGTAGATAAACCTATTTTAAACCATATATTTTTGGTTTTCTTGTTTGTTCTTTCCATATTTGCTTACAATAAAATTCCAAAAGAGATATTTCCTCCTTCTATACTCGATGCCGTCATAATAACGGGAGCTTATCCCGGAGCAAGCCCCGATATACTTGATAAGATGGCGGTTAAAAATATAGAAGACGGCATAAGAAGCCTTAGTGATATAGAAGATATTTCAACAACCATAAAAAACGGTTTTTTTAGCATAAAGGTTGACTTAGCTAAAGGTGCAAATCCCGAAGATACACTAAATGATATCAAAGATATTATCGCAAATCAAAGAAGAAATCTTCCTTCGGATATGGACGAACCTACGGCAAAGATATTGAAAAAGAGTTTTCCTCTTATAACGGTCACCGTATCTTCGTCAAACGCATCGAGAAAAGAGCTTCTCGATATGGCCGATAGGCTTAAAGACAGACTTTTTGAGATACCGAATCTCAGCGATATATCCATAAGAGGAGATGCCGATACTGAGCTTGTTTTTGATGTGAACGATAAAAAGATAGAAGCTTACGGACTTGATAAGAGTGCTGTTATAACGGCACTTTCGAGTATAAGTTCCATATTTCCCATAGGTCTTATAAAAGAGAAGGCAAATCATCTATATCTTAGCACTATAAACGGAGATAAAGATTTAGAAAAGATAAAAAACGGCTATATAAACATAAGCGGTAAAAAGATCAGGATAAAAGATGTTGCCGATGTAAGTTTTAAGCTTAGCGATTTAAATGAAGTATCGCACTTTAACGGCAAGCCGAATATCGCTATCAATGTCAAAAAATCGGAACAAGGAGACTCTATAACTCTTGTTAAAAAGATTAAACAAGTTTTAAAGGAGTATAAGAAAAAGTATCCAAAGTACGATTTTGATACATATACCGATACTTCGGTTTGGATAAGAAATAGGCTAAATATCGTCATATCAAATATCATTTTCGGACTTATCTTGGTTTCATTGTCCGTCTATATCTTTGTTAGCGGAAGGATAGCTTTTGTAGTGGGTATAGGGATACCGGTCAGTTTTATGATAGGGCTTATAGCTACGGAGCTTTTGGGATATTCGTTAAATATGCTCTCTTTGCTCGGGGCTTTGATGGCGCTTGGGATGCTGGTGGATGAAGCTATAGTCGTGGCGGAAAATATATATAGACATCTTGAAAACGGTGAGGATAGCAGAACGGCGGCTATAGACGGTGCGGCGGAGATGTTTCCCGCCGTTTTAACCGCTACTTCGACGACTATATTTGCTTTTTTGCCTCTTTTGATAATAAGCGGTGAAATGGGAGTGTTTATGAAGATTATTCCCATTATGATATCCATACTTCTTCTTAGTTCTTTATTTGAGGCTTTTTTCTTTTTGCCTTTGCACGCAAAAGATTTTCTAAAGGCTCACAAGCAAAAAGATAGAACAAAAAGATTTTGGGATATATCAAAAAGATTTTATGTGAGATTTATGAATGTGGCTTTAAGATACAAAAAGACCACATTGTCGCTTTTTCTTATTCCTATTTTGATATTGACTGTTTTGTTGGCAAAAAAGAGCAAATTTCAACTCTTTCCTCAATTTGACAATACTCAAGTTTTTGTTAAAGGAAAAGTGGATATCAATAACGACCTTATTCAGACACAAAGATTGGTAACAAAGGTGGAAAATGTTCTTTTAAACAGATTGCCGAAAGGAGATATAGCCTCTATCACCTCTATAACGGGCATGAAGCTTGATAATAAATTTAGACCAGATATTGCGGAAAATAATTTTCAAATATACATAAATCTTCATGAGAGAAAACCGGAAAACTTTTTTGATAGATATATTAACCCTTATCTATCTCCCGAGTATGATAGTAGTGATATGAAAAGGTCTCATGACGCTTATGAGATAGCAAAAATGGTAAAGAGATTGACAAAAGAGATATCCAAAGATAAAGAGTATGAAGAGTTTACGGTCGAAGTACCCGGTGCGGGTATTGTAAAAAGCGACATAGAGTTGGCTTTTAGTGGCAGTGGAGAAAAGGTAAAAAAAGCGGTTGAGATGACAGAAGAGAAGATGAGAACTATAAAAGGTGTTTTCAATATCGCAGATGATATGATTGCGGGTGAAAAAGAGTTGAAGTTTAGGGTAAACGAATATGGTAAAAGTCTAGGGTTTAGCGAAGTTTATATATCCTCCGAACTAAAAAGGTTTTTCCAAAAGATGGAGATAGGTAAAATGTTTAAAGATGAGGAGCTTATCAAAATCAAATCGGAAATCATAAACAAAGACAGTTATGAAAAGCTTAAAAATTTTTCTATAGAGATACCCGGTAGTCGGCAAATAGTAAAATTAAGAGAGGTTGTTGATTTTATATTTAAACCGAGTTACGCCGAGATATATAAAGATAACGGCAAGAGGATAAGTACGGTTTTCGGCTCTTTAAATAAAGAGATACTAACTTCAGCTGAATTTTTAAAAAAGATGCGCCCGATATTTAAAAAGATTAGGGCTATGGGTGTGAATATAGATATCAAAGGCGAGCAAAAATCAAACAATCAAATCCAAAGAGAGATGGCTGAAGCCGGAGTGATAGCTATATTTTTGATATTTATAGCTCTTGTTTGGATGTTCGATTCGGCTATATTGTCGTTGGTGGTTTTAAGTACCATTCCGCTATCGGTGCTTGGAGTTTTGGTAGGAAATCTCGTAATGGGCATGAATATGACGATGCCGGGACTTTTAGGTCTTGTAGGACTTAGCGGCGTTGTGGTAAACGACGGGATTATTATGATAGATTTTATAAAAAAGAGTAGGCAAAAAGAAGAGGTTGCCTATCTTGCCTCATTGAGGCTTAGACCGATATCTTTGACATCTATTACGACCGTCTTGGGTTTGACGACACTTATGTTTTTTGCATCGGGACAGTCGGTCATACTCCAGCCTATGGCTATAGCTTTGGGTTTTGGCGTGGCTTGGGCGACAGTGTTAAATCTTTTTTATGTGCCGGTTTTGTATTCAGTAATTTATAGGGTTAAGTAAGATATAATAATTGTTTTAAAACAAAATATAGGGAGAAAAAATGTGGCTTGAGGATGATGATATT
>JAADDL010000039.1 GCA_013153915.1 Campylobacterota bacterium | reverse complement strand
TATATCCCCGTAAGATAGTAGGCAAATATCGGTATCACAAACATAAAAAGATGCCACAAAGGCTTCTTGTGCTTAAAAACGACTCTATCTAACTTGTAGTTGTACCATTGTAGGTTGGTTATAAGATACCATCCAAGCGAAAGCACAAAGAGGATGTGAGAAAACAGCTCAAAAATCTTTAGATACATTTACGCTCCTACAATGAGTTTTTAAACGGAAATTCCAAAATCTTATCGGAGATAAATTTGGAATGTTTTAAAAAGAAAAAGTGGTCTCCGTCAAGTTCGTAGAATTTACTATTTTTTATCATAAGCGCTATCTTTTTACCCGAACTCAACGGAGTGGCGGTATCGTTTTTGCCCCAAAATATCAAAGCGTCGTTTTTAAAAGCCCTAAAAACGGAACTAAAATCCTCATCCACCACCTTTTTAAAAGTTTCATACATATTTTGACTCAAACCTTCCGCATCTTTTGATGCAAAAAAGCGATACATCGAGCCTAAGCCCATCTTTTTTAGCCATTTAAATATGGAAATCTTCATCCTTACAAAGAGCGGTTTTTTTGTGGGGATACCCGCACTACTTAGCAAAACCAAAAGATTAGGATTTAGCAGCGTTGCCAATTTCCCTCCGAAAGAGTGTCCTAGTATGATACTTTTTTTTAATTTTAACTCTTCTATAAAAATATCGATGATTTTAGCATAATCATAACTATCCAGCACAAGTTCGTTTGTACTTTTTCCAAAACCGGGCAAATCTATATAAATATGTCTAAATCCTCTCATCTTGTCGCTAAAAACGCCTTTTAAGGCTTCTTTGTTTGACCCCCAACCATGAAGCAGTATTATATCTACGGGTTTGTCTTTGTTAACTATCTCGTAAGATATCGAAAAATTTCTGCCTTTATAAAATACGTCTCTTACGGCCAATATAAAACTCCTCTAGCCTACTTCAATAGTTTGTTTTCATATATTTTTTGTAGTATATCGTAAGCATCTTTAAACTTTTCATATTCGTCTATATGCAATATGACGGCTTCAAATTTGTTATTTTTGACTATGACGGCTCTTTTTTGCTCTTTATTTACAATCTTTTTTAAAATGGAGCTAAAGTTTCTTACTACTTCCGTCGCCGTATATATCTCGTCTTTATCGTAAAGCGTTCCCATAATATACCTTTTTACATAAAATTTTATGTATTTTTTTATGTATTATAGCAAATTATTTGCCTTTTGCGGCATTTATGGAGTTAATATACTTGTAATCTACCGAGATTTTCCTATTATTCGGTAGATTTTGAGATATCTTTTCGATTATTTCGTTAAAATCGTCAAATAGATAATTTGCCAAGCTACCCGGCACCGGATTTATTTCGTTTAGATATATGCAACCCTCTTTTTCAAAAAAATCACATCTTACTATAGCGCCTTTGAAAATATCTTTATATATTCTTTTAAAATTCTCTTGTATCTTTTCGGAGATATCCTCGCTTAAAGAGGCTTGATTTGTCGCTTGACTTCTTGAAAAATCAAGATACTTCTTGTCAAAATCCAAAAGCCCCTCTTTTTTCGGCTCTTCTATCATAGAAAAAACAAAGCCGTCCTTTGTGTATATACCGGCTAAATTGTACTCTTTTATATTATTGTGATATGGCTCTATAAGCACATCGTCGTCAAATTCAAACGCCACATCAAGGCTATACTCCAAATCGCTTTCACTCTCAACTACGCTTAATCCTATGGAACTGCCAAGTCTTAACGGCTTTATGATGATAGGATAGTCAAATTTCGTCTCTCTTTTATCGTGTTTGTTGAGTATTTCGTAAGGTAGCGTATCTACACCTTTGCTTTTTGCGTATAGCTTAGTAAACTCTTTGTTGTAGCTTATGACGCACCCTTCACTTCTGGGACCTATGTATTTGATATCGTAGAAGTCCAATAGTGACGATATAGTCCCGTCCTCACCGTCTTTTCCGTGTATGAGATTTATCAAGATATCAAAATCGGTCTTTTTCTCTTTTAGTAGAGCCTTTTTGTAAAAACCGCCCTTTTTCAAAGATAACTCATCGCTTTTTTTATACTCTTTGCTTGCAAAATACTTTGCTTTCATGTTTTTTTCGTCTATTTGATAAAAGTTATGATTCGCATCGCAAAATATAAAAATCGTATCCTTTTTAAGGATTTTCTTTATGGTAATAGCGCTAACTACGCTTATCTCATGTTCATAACTATTTCCGCCGAAAATTATCGCATACTTTTTCATTGTCATCCAATCTAACTAAGTTTTTTAAGTGCCTCTTTGATAAGAGACGGAGTATCTTTGGCATCGCATTTTATCAGGATTTTCCTTACCGTATCTTTTTTAAATCCCAAACTCTCCAGTGCTTCCAAAGCTTCGCTAAAAGCTTTGTCTTTGCTGTCTTCAAAGCTATCAAGAGAAAAATCGCTAAGTTCTACTAAAACTCTTTTTGCCGTTTTTGGACCGATGCCGGGTACCATCTTTATACTGTTTACATCGTTTGAGATTACGATTTTGGCAAATATATCCGGTGCAAAAGTCGAACATACCGCCAAAGCCGTGCTGGGACCTATGCCGTTTATCTTTATGAGTCTATCAAACATCAGCTTCTCTTGCATATCCAAAAAGCCGTATAGATTGTCGCTGTCCTCTTTTAGGATTTGAGTGATATGCAAAGATATCTCTTTGCCTTCTATCTTAGCGCTACAGTTTAAAGATATATTTACCGCCCGAGTTATGCCGTAAGTTTTTAAGTGTAGCAAAGTAGGCTCTTTTTTTACGATTTCTCCCTCTATGGCTACTATCATTTGCTACCAAACTCACTTTTTCTTGAGATATTGTATTCGCCCTCTTCAAGTTTCTCCAAAGTCATCTCTTTTGCTATCTCACCCGTTTTTGTAGTGTGAGTTACCTCAACTTTCGGGGAAAGCAGTACAAATTTTATCTCATTATACTCAGTCCAAGGAGAGTGGTTGATAATCTTGGCATTTAATACCGAAGCCTGGATGGTTTCTATCTCTTTTTGAATTTCGCTTTTTTCTTCTTGCTCTTTTTTATATTTTTGAAGCAAGGCGTTATGGGTATTGACCATCTGCTGAAAATCCCTAATCTTCTTCAATAGCGTCTTAGCGGGCTCTTGACCGTTTTTCTTCAATTCTAAAATTCTCTCTTTTACCAATTCGGCAGATTCTCTATTTTTCTCGATAATCATTTTTTTCTCTTTGATGCTCTTTTTGGTTATTTGCATCGAACTTTCCAATTTTTTTAATCTTTTATGCAACTCTTCGATCTTTTCTTGAAAACCATGGATAACGGACGGGTCGATTATAAGTCGATTGTTGCTTCCTTTTAGCTTTGTTATCTCGATATGATCGGACGCAATAAGAGTAACGTTTGATACTAACTGATCCACAAATATCTTTTCGGCTATTATCTCTCCCCCGATAGCCTGATCTACTTTCACCATCTGTGCATTGATTTTACCGCCTTCAAGCCTTTTAACGGTTACTACTTTACCTTCAGCGTATCCTCGATGTACCGTTATAGATAAATCATCAGCATATATTTTTGCCGTTTTATGTGTTTGTCCGCCTATTTCCGCCCTTTTTGCTCTTACCGTTGCACCGCTACCTATATTGCCTTCTACCTGTATCTCTGAAGTTTCTACGCTCATGCCTTGTCCGATAGCGTCTTTTAAAGCGTCTTTTTCTTTTATATTTATTTTAACATTCGAGTTTATATCGGCCTCTATCGAACCTGTCGTCTTAAAAGAGATTTCATTTAGCTCCATCTGATCGTCTATATCATACTTATCGCCTTCTTGGTTTACGTAGCCGTCTTTTTTTGCCACAAATACGATTTTGCTATCGTCCTCTTTTCTCTCTATATTATCGCTAACGGTGAAATTGATCTCGTATCTCTGTTTTGGAGGAGATACTTTTAAAAGCTCTCCTCTGCAATTCCTGCCGTTTTTCCCTTCTTTTGCTTTTATGTATTCTATAAGTACGTCGCCTCTTTTAACGGCTTGCACGTATCCTCTTTTAGCGTAGTCTATCCTTCCTTGGTCATCTTTTTTGTTCATATTTTTTCTATAATGAAAAATCAAATCGTCATCGATAGGTTTTTTTGGATCTAAACAGTGACAAACTATAAAAGTACTATCTTCATCCAAAAAACCGTTTACTCTTATCTTGGATATGATTTTTTCTACCTCTTTTTCCATATCGCTTTGAAATATAGAGATAAACATAGATTGTCTTATCATTTTTTTATTGATCTGATCTATAATATATTTTTTCAATTTACTACAATATTTTATATCCAAACTTTTTTTGATCGTAGCCACTATTTTGGTTAGATATTTGTTACCTCCGAGAATTATCTCCAAAGGATATTTTGGCTCTTTATTGAGATCTTTGTGAAAAATTTCTATTTTATACTGTTGTTTTACTTCAAGTTCTTCGTTTAGTAAAAAATCTTCATCTTTAAAAAGATTGATATGATCTTCATCTACTTCCGCCCAATCATCCTCGGTATGAGTCTTAAATACGCTTTTAAAAGAGATTAATGAAAAATCAAGTTTATTTACGGGTATATTTTTAACTGAAGAGATGTTTTTAAGTTCTTGATTGACATTTTCCGTATCTACGATAATATTTTGAAACTCTATTTGTTTTTTATCCACTTGCTGCTCTGTGGGTTTAGGGTGCATATCCGTTTCTTTGGATTTTCCGAATAGACTCAAAATAATACCTTTTTTTAGTTAATATTATATACAAAATAGATTAAATTTAAGTAAATCTTTGGTACTATTCCATAAAAAAGTGTAGCTAATGTTTCTAAGATCTATCTTTACTAACAGTTTCGGAATACTAACCTCAAGGGTTTTCGGACTTATTAGAGATTTGCTGACCGCTTCGATACTCGGAGCGAACATATATAGCGATATGTTTTTTGTAGCTTTTAAGTTGCCAAATCTCTTTAGAAGGATATTTGCCGAGGGCGCTTTCACTCAAAGTTTTCTACCCGCATTTGCCAGATCCAAAAACAAGGGAGCTTTTGCCCTTTCGATACTGATAAGATTTTTGATAGTTCTTGCTATATTTACCGCTTTAGTTAACATATTTGATACCTTTTTTACCAAGATTATAGCGATGGGTTTTTCGCCCGAAGTCATCAAAGAGGCGGCGCCTTTGGTGGCTATCAACTTTTACTACCTCATCCTTATCTTTTTTGTTACATTTTTAGCCACGCTTTTACAATACAAAAACCACTTTGCCACCACCGCTTTTTCAACAGCCCTTTTAAATATCAGCATCATCGGCTCTTTGCTTATATCCAAAGGAATGCCCCCGAAAGTCATAGTTTACTACATGAGCTACGCCGTAGTCGTGGGCGGTGTATTGCAGCTTATAGCACACTTTATAGCGATAAAAAAGTTGGGACTCGATAGGCTTTTTATCGTAGGATTTGAAGCCCTAAAGAGAAAAAAGTATGATTTAAAAGATGAGTTAAACCACTTTTATAGTCGATTTTTTCCGTCTATTCTCGGTAACTCCACTGCTCAACTCTCGGCTTTTATAGATACCTATCTTGCTACATTTTTAAGTACGGGAAGTATCAGCTATCTATACTACGCCAACAGAGTCTTTCAGCTACCTTTGGCACTTTTTGCCATAGCCGTATCGGTTGCCATATTTCCGAAAGTTGCCAAATATTTAAAAAATAAAGATACCCAAAAAGCCCATACAATGATAAAAAAGAGCTTTTGGCTTTTGGCTTTTTTGTTATCTTTATCTACCGTCGGCGGCATGGTGCTATCTAAAGAGATCATAACTCTACTTTTTCAAAGAGGAGCTTTTACTTCGGCAGATACTGCAAAAAGCGCCTTTGTTCTTAGTATGTATATGGTGGGGCTTTTGCCTTTTGGATTAGCCAAGATATTCTCTTTGTGGCTCTACTCTCTTCACAAGCAAAAAACCGCCGCTAAAATATCTTCCATATCGCTTGGAGTAAACATAGCTCTATCTTTGGCGTTTATCATCCCTTTAAAGGCTGCCGGTTTGGCGCTGGCTAGTTCGGTATCCGGTTTTGTACTCTTTTATTTGACGGTAAAAGAGTTCGGTTTGAAGCACTTTTTAGATATAATTGCCGACAAAAAAGCGATATATCTAGTTTTGACACTATTTTTTGAAGTGATTATACTATTTATTTTTAAGGATTTTATAGATGCATATATTTGACTCTCATCTTAAGAAAAAGGTAAAACTCGAGCCGATAGTACCCGGCAAAATATCCATGTATGTTTGCGGTCCTACCGTATATGACGACGCTCATTTGGGGCACGCTAGAAGCTCCATAGTATTTGATCTATTAAGAAGGGTTTTAAAAGAGCTTGAGTATGATGTGACATTTGTAAAGAACTTCACCGATATAGACGATAAGATCATCAACAAGATGAATCAAAGCGGACAAAGCCTCTTGGAGATAACAACACACTACATCAAAAGATATAAAGAGGATATGAGGGCTTTAAACGTACTTGATGCCGATATAGAGCCAAAAGCCACCGAAACTTTGGATGAGATAGTGGAGATGGTATCTACTTTGCTTGAGAAAGGCTATGCATACAAACTTGAAGACGGTATATACTTTGACACTACAAAAGACAAAGAGTATCTTAGCCTAACGCATAAAGATTTTGACGAAGAGGTGCAAAATAGAGTCGAGTGTCACTTCGGCAAAAAAGACCAAAAGGATTTTGCTCTTTGGAAGTTTCCAAAGGCAAACGAGCCAAGCTATGACGCACCTTTTGGAGAGGGGCGACCGGGTTGGCATATAGAGTGCTCTTGCATGATAAAAAAACATATCGCAAATGACGGAGAGTACCAGATAGACATCCACGGAGGCGGAGCGGATCTCTTTTTTCCTCATCATGAAAACGAAGCGGCGCAGACAAGATGCGCCACCGACCAAACCCTTTCAAAATACTGGATGCACAACAGTTTTGTCAATATAAACGGAGAAAAGATGAGTAAATCGCTCGGCAATAGCTTTTTTATCAAAGACGCTCTAAAGGCTTACGACGGGGAGATATTGAGATTTTACCTACTCTCTACCCACTATCGAAGCAACTTCAACTTCAATGAGATAGACTTACTCGACTCCAAAAAGAGACTCGATAAGATATATAGACTCAAAAAGAGAGTTTACGACAAAAAGGCTTCTACGCCTCAAAAAGAGTTCAAAAGCGAGTTGATGGAGGCTTTAAGCGATGATCTTAACATCTCAAAAGCTTTGAGCGTGATAGACAAGATGACCTCCGCAGCCAACGATAAACTTGATAAAAACCCGAAAGATAAAGTATTTCAAAAAGAGATAGTAGCAAACTTGGAACTCATCTCAAAAGTGCTTGGCGTGGGGCTTATGGATGCTTATGAGTATTTTCAGCTTGGCATATCCAAAGAGGAAAAAGAGAAGATTGAGACTCTTTTAAAACAAAGAGATGAAGCCAAAAAAGCAAAAGATTACCAAAAAGCGGATAAGATACGAGATGAACTTTTGAGTATGGATATAAAGATCATGGATACGCCAAAAGGTACGGTTTGGGAAAAGTA
>JAADDL010000138.1 GCA_013153915.1 Campylobacterota bacterium | reverse complement strand
AAAAGATATGTATAGCAAACTGTATCAGAATAGACACTAAGATAGATGAAAACAGCAGAAAAGAGGTGCTTGATTATACTATCAATTTCGGCAGATGTATCTTTTGCGGATATTGTGCCGAAGTTTGCCCCGAGCTTGCTATCGTGCATACGGGGGATTATGAACACGCAAGTGAACAAAGAGCGGAGTTTGCCGAAAAAGAGGATCTTTTAACTCCTCTTGAGATATTTAAGGCGGGCAAACAAAAAGAGTTTAGCGGTTTTGGTTCTCCAAGTAAAGATGCCGATAAATTTATCAAAAAAACTCCGTTAGCTTATTAAGGATGTGCGATGTATGAAGTAGTAGCTTTTTATCTATTTTCGTTTTTGACGATAGGAATGTTTTGTATAGTGGTGTTTAGTAAAAACGCTCTATACTCTATGACCGCTTTAGCGGGAGGTATGATATTTATATCGGCATTTTTCTTTTTGCTTGATGCCGATTTTTTAGGGGTTGTGCAAATCATCGTCTATAGCGGAGCGGTTATGGCGGTGTATGCTTTCGGTATGATATTTATAGATACGACAAGAGACGTGAAAGAGAGGATAAACGGCAAAAGGATGATTTACTCTTTTTCCGTGGCTATCGCCGTATTGTTGGTGGTGATAGTGAGTACCCCGATAGTCTCAAATCATATATTGGTAACAACGCCTATGATAGACGGAGTAGGCAACTCTAAAATGGTAGGTTATGTTTTATTTACAAAATATTTGGTGCCGTTTGAGCTTACGGCGGTAATGCTCCTTGTGGCTATGGTTGCGGGAATCGTGCTCGTAAGCAAAAAGATGGATGTAAGTTTGAGTTTGAAAGATGATTATGAGGCGGAAGACGAATTTGAGAAAGGAGTGGCGAAATGATAACTTTAACACACTATTTGGTTCTTAGTTCAATCCTTTTTTGCATAGGATTGGTGGGAATCATAAGAAGAAAAAACCTTTTGATGCTCTTTTTCTCAACCGAAATTTTATTAAATGCGGTCAATATCGGTTTTGCGGCTATCTCAAAATTTCATCACGATATGACCGGACAAATGTTCTCGTTTTTCATCATAGCCGTTGCCGCCTCCGAAGTTGCGGTAGGATTGGGACTTTTGGTGCTATGGTATAAAAGAAAATCCACTATCGATCTTGATAGTATGCAAAGCATGAGGGGGTAGAGATGGAGAAATATATTTATATAACACTATTTGCACCGCTTATAGGGTCTCTCGTATCGGCGATATTCGGTGCGAAAGAGAAAAAATTATTTGTCGGTATATTTGCCTCCATAATGCTTTTGGTTTCAGCCTTTTCGGCTATCTACCTACTGTTTCATATAGATGCGGAGCATATTTATCATGTAAAACTTATGGATTGGATAAGTGCGGGCAATCTACACCTTTCGTTCGGATTTGTAGCGGATCAGGTGTCGGTTATCATGATGGTTACCGTCACTTTCGTTTCGGCGATGATACATATATACTCTATAGGTTATATGGAGCATGACCAGAGTTTCAACAGATTTTTCGTCTATCTTTCACTATTTGTTTTCTCGATGTTGATACTCGTTATGAGCGACAACTTTGTGGGATTGTTTATAGGCTGGGAAGGTGTCGGGCTTTGTTCTTGGCTACTTATCGGTTTTTGGTACCACAAAGATAGCGCATCTTGGGCGGCAAACGAAGCCTTTATCATGAATAGGGTGGCCGACCTTGGTATGCTTATCGGTCTGTTTTTGATATATTGGAATACCGGAAGTTTACAATATGACGAAGTTTTTGCAAAAGTAGGAAGTTTAAGTCCGAGCACTTTGACTTTGATAGGTATATTTTTATTTATCGGCGCGATGGGTAAATCCGCACAATTTCCTTTTCACACTTGGCTTGCGGACGCTATGGAGGGTCCTACTCCGGTTTCGGCTCTTATCCATGCGGCTACTATGGTAACGGCCGGCGTATTTTTGGTCATCAGAGCCAACCAAGTATTTTCTATGATTCCCGATGTCGGATTGTTTATAGCGAGTCTCGGAGCTTTTGTGGCGGTATTTGCGGCTTCTATGGCTCTTGTAAATAATGACCTTAAAAAGATCATCGCTTACTCTACGCTTAGTCAGCTTGGATATATGTTTGTTGCAGCGGGGCTTGGAGCATATTGGATAGCTCTTTTCCACTTGATGACGCACGCATTTTTCAAGTCTGTTTTGTTCTTGGGTGCGGGAAATGTCATGCACGCAATGGATGATGAGCTTAATATCAAAAAGATGGGCGGACTCGGCGATAAGATGAAGTGGACTATGATTATTATGACGGTAGCCTCTTTGGCACTTGCCGGTATCTATCCGTTTGCGGGATTTTTCAGTAAAGATAAGATACTTGAAGTGGCGTTCGCTCAAGACCACTATGTGCTTTGGGCGATGCTTTGGATAGGTGCGGGTATGACGGCATTTTATAGCTTTAGACTTGTGATGCTTGTATTTTTCGGAGAGGAGAGATATAAGCACTACGGCTTTCATCCTCACGAAGTAAAAGCTTTTGTGCTTTGGGCGATGGCTCCTTTGGCCGTTTTTGCCACGATAGGCGGTTTTTTCGAGCATCCTTTTATGGAGTTTACAACGGAGCTTTTACCGAAATACGAGCCGGAGATAGAGCCTCACTTTTTAAGCTATGTGCTTGTGGTGCTGACTTTAGGGTTGGCGATATCGGGCATACTCTATGCGGTCTACAAGTACAGTACGGGCGGATTTAGCAAAGAGGTTGAGAATTATCCGATATATAAACTTTTATCAAATCAATACTATATACCGGAATTTTATAACAAGTGTATCGTAAAGCCGTATATGGTGATATCCTCTTTCTTGTGGCAAAAGATAGATGTTGCCGTTGTCGATAAAACCGTCGATACAATCGCAAAAGGATTGTATAGCGGCGGAGACAAGGCAAGAGGTATGCAAAGCGGTAATCTCTCGAATATGTTGAGGCTGATGGTTTTCGGTCTTTTAGTGTTATTGCTTTTAGTAGTTATTTTCAATCCGGCTAGTTAAAGGAGCAGTTGATGGATCATTTATTATCTCTTATTATATTTTTTCCGTTGTTCGCGGGAATTCTTGGATTTATCGTAGATAAAAATAGTATAAAAGCGTACGGTATAGCTATAGCTACCGTCGAATTTTTACTGTCGCTTGCTCTTTGGTTCAACTACAATCCAAACGGAGCCGAATTTCAGTTTGTCGAGTATTATCCTATCATCAGTACTTACGGTATCAACTACCACATAGGAATAGACGGTATATCTTTATTTTTGATAGTGCTTAGTACTTTTATGACTATGATAGCGTTGATATCTTTAAATATAAAAAAGGATTTAAAAAATCTTATCGTTTCGATACTCGTTCTTGAGATGACGATGGTTGGAGTCTTTAGCGCGCTTGATGTGATAGTCTTTTATCTTTTTTGGGAGCTATCTTTGGTGCCGATGCTTTATATCATCGGTGCATGGGGCGGAAAGCTAAGGATATATGCGGCTATAAAGTTTTTCCTTTATACGTTTGCGGGTTCTCTTGTTATGCTTATCGGTATATTGTATCTTGCCAACTATTTTCATCAAGTTACCGGTATTTGGACATTTTCTATTACCGATTGGCAACTTCTTGTCATACCTTACGGTATGCAAATATGGCTATTTTTGGCGTTTTTTATCGGATTTGCCATCAAAGTTCCTATGTTTCCGTTCCACACTTGGCTTCCGTACGCTCACGGTCAAGCACCGACTATCGGTTCGGTTATATTGGCGGCGGTACTTTTGAAGATGGGAACATACGGATTTGTAAGATTTTCTTTACCGCTATTTCCCGATGCGAGCGTTTATTTTACTCCGTTTATAGCCACTTTGGCGATTATCATGATAATCTACACCGCTATGGTTGCGTTTGCGCAAAAGGATATGAAACAGGTTATTGCTTATAGTTCTATCTCTCATATGGGAGTTATAGTGCTTGGAACTTTTGCGTTGAATGCGGAGGGTATTACGGGTTCGGTATTTTTTATGCTAAGTCACGGTGTCGTTAGCGGGGCTTTGTTTATGTTAGTTGGAGTAATATATGACAGAAGGCATACCAAGCTTATGAGCGAGTTTGGCGGTTTGGCTCACATCATGCCGAAATACGCTACGATATTCGGTATTATGATGATGGCTTCGGTGGGACTTCCTTTGACTATGGGGTTTGTCGGAGAATTTTTATCTTTGATAGGATTTTATAAGGTTTCTCCTATTATGACGGCATTAGCGGGTACGGGTATCATACTCGGCGCTATATATATGCTAAATCTTTTTAGAGAGTCATTCTTCGGAAAGTCCAAAAGCGAAAAAAATAAAGATTTAAAAGATTTGGATAAAAATGAGTTGATGGCACTTGTGCCGCTTGTTATCGTTGTTTTATGGCTCGGAGTATATCCAAAGCCCATTTTGACACCGATAGATAGTAGCGTTAAAAAGATGTTGACTATTATGAAATTAAAAGCTCAAACTCCACAGGCAAAAAAGAGACTCCTTGTGGTAAAAAAAGTTAAGGAGGCAAAATAATGTTACAGACTATAACAGTAAGCCTATCGTCATTGCATTTAAGTACATTGATGCCTATGATAATCGTTATCTTAGGGGGTCTTGGAATCCTTTGTATAGATTTGATTAAAAAGGACCTTTCAAAAAGCCTGTATGTGATGCTTAGTATCCTCGTGCTTGTGATAGATTTGGGTGTTGTTTTGGGATACAACGGCGCTAGCAGAGGAATGTTCGGTATGATTCTTGCCGACGGTATAGCGACACTCGGTCAGATAATAATACTTGTCGCCTCTATGCTTTTTATACCTTTGGCTTTAACTTCAAAAAGATTTCATGAGTATTCACATCCAGAATTTTTCGCTCTGTTTTTATTTATGACGGCGGGATTTCAGTTTATGGTGGCTACGGATAACTTGATGCTTATCTTTATAGGTCTTGAGACCGCAAGTTTATCATTATATACCATCATAGCGTTACACAACCTTGAAAAGTCGTTTGAAGCGGCTATAAAATACTTTACTATGGGTGCTTTAGCGGCGGGATTTTTCGTATTTTCTTCTATGATGCTTTATGCGATAACCGGTAGCGTAGAACTCGGATATATAGCAAAAGTAGTTGCGACCGGCGATTATCCGATGCTTCCTCTTCTTGGAGCTATAGCTTTTATGTTTGCGGCACTTGGATTTAAACTATCTTTTATACCTTTTCACACTTGGGTACCGGATGTTTACGAAGGCGCCAGTGCGGCTACGGCGGGATATATCTCTATCGTTCCGAAGATCGCAGGACTTATAGTGGCGATGAGATTTTTCGATATCTTTATAGGAGCGGGCGTAACTTGGGCGTATGATGTATTGTATGCTATCATTATCGTTACAATGACATTTGCAAATATTATGGCTTTGGTGCAAAAAAGCGTAAAAAGAATGCTTGCGTATAGCTCTATCAGCCATGCGGGGTTTGTTATGAGTGCGGTTTTGGTAAATACGACGGCGGCGCATAATGCTTTGTTTTTATATTGGATAATGTTTACTTTTACCAATCTCGGAGCGTTTGCCATGCTTTGGATATCAAGATATAAAAAGAGCGAATTTGACGCAAAATACGACCACCCGTATCAAAAATTTGCGGGAATGGTAAGTATAAGACCCGTAGCGGCGACTATCATGGCGATATTTATGCTATCTTTGGCGGGTGTGCCTCCGTTTGCCCTATTTTGGGGAAAACTGTACCTGCTTGGAGCTATAATCAATAGCGGAAATACTCTTTTGGCGTTTTTGATGGTGATTAACAGTGCTATTGCGGCATACTATTATCTTAAACTTATAGTATTTATGTTTTTAAGAGAACCCGATAGCAAAGCCAATGTGGCATACATGAAAAACGCCTCTACGGCGCTTAAAACCATAGTCGGTTTTAGTGCCGCCGTAACGATTTTATCCATATTTACGATAGAGCCGTTTTTGGAGATGATAAGTTCATATGTCGTAGCAAGCGGTTTTTGATATAAAGCCCGTAGCATAGTTGCGGGCTTTATGATATAATATCTTTATGAAAAAATTAATTACGTTGATACTTCTAAGCGGTACGATTTCACTTTTTTCATTGACTATCGTATTGAATAGTGCCAGAGAAAACAAAGAGGACTATTCTATTTTACATATTTTTAGCGATAAAAAGATCTTTTGTAAAAAAAAGAGAGTGAGTGCGGATCGATTAAAATATATTTGCGAAATAAATGAAAATGCGAATATAGATTTGGAACCGAAAAAAACTAAATTGGTAAATATATCGTTTATAAAAAAATCTAAAAATTTAGAAGTCGTTATAGTACCGAAATATAATGTAAAAGTTTTTAAAACTTCCCGGCCTCTATTTATGACCAATGAGATAGATAGATACGATTATAAAAAGGCTAAGCATTGGATATTCCTGCTTTATAAAAACAAGATATTTTTAAAACAATCCAAAAATGACATCGGGATAAATTTTCCCGTACTTTTCACAAAAGACAATACTCCGAGTATCGGCGCACTCGACCCGAACGGTTTACCGATTAGCTACAAAGGAGGAAGTAAAGACATAGCGGCTTATTTGGCTATTAAAGACGATTATGATAAAGAAAGATTTAATTATGTTATTTCAGAGGCGAGTAAAGCTATTGATAATTTTCCGAATTCTATATTTTTAAATGATTTTATACTTTTTAAGATTAGAGCGATGAATAATCTTTTAAAATCGAAAAGTGACGATATCAAAGAGAATGACGCGGACTACAATCAAATTATAAAATTAGGAAAGAGTTGGATTAAAAAATTTCCTTCAAACCAAAATATACCCGAGGTTTTATATTATATAGCTAACGCTTTTCAAAATTTGGGGCAAGATAGCGATGCCAGATATTTTTACGATATACTTATTACGGAGCATCCCGATTCAAAATACACGAAATTGGGCATCATCTCTTTTGCCGATTCGCTGTACGCAAAAGATAAGGAGCAAAAAGCGGTCAAATTATATAAAGACGTTTTATATTCGGCTAAAGATATAGACGTGGCTAGTGTGGCGGCCGAAAGATTGGCGAAGTTGTATATAAAAAAGAAAGATTATAAAAGAGCGAAAGAATATTATAAAAAAATTATTGAAGCAAATCCGAAATATTATCTAAAAAATCCCCAAAAAGCATATTTGCTTGCCGTGAAATTGAGTAAATACGATATGAACGATTTAAGCGCAGTGTTGCTTGAAAAATTATTAAAAGAGATCAAAAGAGGTTCGGAGTTAAAAGAGAATGTTTTGAAAACTTTGGCGGATGTTTACGTGAAGCTAAAAAATAAAAAAGCGGCATCTAGATACTATAAAGAATATCTTAAAAATTTTAGATACGGACAATATAGCGATGAAGTTAAAAAAAGCTTAGACGGATTATTTTTTGACGACGATGAGAGGAACAGTACAAAATTGTTAGCTCGTTACGATAAGTTGATGAGTGAATATAAAGATGAGGAAATTTATCAAAAAGCGGGAGTGTTGAAAGCGAAGCTACTAATAAGATTAAAAAGATATGAACAAGCGTTAACATTTTTAGACGGTTTTAAATATAACGAAAAAACAAAAGATTCCGTTTTAAAATTGAAAAAACTTGCCGCTAAGTATATTGCCGAAAAAAATTTAAACGATTTTAATTGTTTGAGGGCGGTAAAAATTATAGAGAGCTACCATCCTCAAATAGACGAAAACCAAAGTAAAAATTTAGGTAAATGCTATATAGATACAAACAATTACGACAAGGCGCTAATCATAGCT
>JAADDL010000123.1 GCA_013153915.1 Campylobacterota bacterium | reverse complement strand
CTTAAAATCTCATTGCAGTTTTTAACGCTGAGCCCAAACCCGTGACTGGCATTTTCTCCGTTTGCTATAACGATGTCTATCTCATATCGCTCTTTTAATCTACTTAAATGCTCCCTTAGCATCTCTCTTCCGGGTTTACCCACTATATCCCCTACAAATCCGACTCTCACTTAAGCTCCCTTAAAACAGCTTCGATAACATCGTCGTCATCCTTGCTTCTTGCTTTAAAATCTCTCTTTTTGGCGTCCGCAAAAGTAAAAGAGATATTTTGCTGATAGTTAGATATTAGAACGACATCGTTTTTATAAGCTTTTATCTTGATACAGATGATATCCAAAAATCTCCTTGTCACATCATCCATCTTGCCAAATCTATCTTCAAGCTCATCTTCTATCTCATAGACTTCATGCAACTCTTCACACTTTCCAAGCCTTCTGTAAACTTCAAGTCTTAACCTATCTTCACTAATGTACTCTTCATTTATATACGCACTCACATTCAATTTGATATTAATCTCTTGTTTTTTAACCATTTTTTTGTTTAAAAGACGATTTATGCTATCTTCGAGCATTCTTAGATATTGTGCGTATCCTATATTTTTGATATGTCCGCTTTGTGCCTTGCCTATGAGATTTCCTCCGCCTCTTATTTGAAGGTCATGATAAGCTAGCACCGACCCGCTTCCAAGAAATGAATTACTCTCAAGAGCGATAAGTCTCTTTTTAGATAGTTCGCTCAAAGTCTCTTTATTTTCTACCAAAAGATAGCAATACCCCTCGTTTTTGCCTCTGCCTACCCTGCCTCTTAACTGATGAAGATCTGCTATACCGAACTTATCGGCATTTTCCACTATCATTGTATTTACATTCGGTAGATGAATACCCGATTCTACAATAGAGGTAGAGAGTAAAACATCATACTCTTTATTTGCAAAAGCCAACATCTCTTTTTCCATATCCGCAGCCGTAATCTTGGAGTGTAAAGAGAGTATCTTTATATTTGGCAAGATTTCTTGTAGATACCTCTTTCTTTCGGCAAGAGTGGCTATTCTATTGTGTACGAAAAATATCTGCCCGCCTCTTCTTATCTCCCTTAGTATAACCTCTTTTATGATTGGCTTGCCAAACTCTTTTACAAATGTCCTTACGCCCTTTTTCTCAAGAGGAGGCGTTGTAAGCTGTGAAAATTTTTTGATAGAAGATAGTGCCATATTTAGGCTTCTTGGTATCGGAGTAGCGCTCATAGATAAAATATGTACATCTTTTTTGAGCTCTTTTAGCTTCTCTTTTTGTTTAACTCCGAACTTATGCTCCTCATCTATCACCAAAAAGGCAAGATTTTTAAATTTTGCCGAAAACAGAGCATGAGTTCCCACTACTACCTGAGCTTCTCCGCTACTTATCTTTTGCAAAGTCTCTTTTTTGAGTTTTGCCGAGACAAATCTATCCAATCTATAAACTTTTATACCGAACTTTTCAAATCTATCTTGTAAAGTTTTATAGTGTTGGTTTGACAAAAGAGTTGTGGGGACTACCATAGCGGCTTGAAAACCGTTTTTTACGGTGGCAAATATAGCATTCATAGCCACTTCCGTCTTGCCAAAGCCGACATCACCGCTTAAAAGTCTATCCATGATTTTTGAAGAGTTAAAATCGTCAAATATATCTTTTATAGTCTCTATTTGGTCTTTTGTATATATAAAGCCCGAACTTTTTTGAAATATCTCAATCTCTTCAAAATCGGTTTTGATGACCGGCGCACTCTCAAGCTCCCTTTTAGCGGCCATTTCGACTATCTCTTTGGCTATCTCGAAAAGTTTTTCTTTTACTTTCTCTTTAAGCTTGGCAAAACTTCCCCTGCCAAGTTTATCCACTACGGCCAAAGTGCCGCTGTCACTGATATATCTATCTATCTTGTCTATATTTTCAACGGGCAAAAGAAGCTTGTCGTCATTTTGATACAAAATCTTTATAAAGTCCCTTTTAGCGCCCAATACTACGGCACTTTGCAACCCTTTAAACACACCTATACCGTAATCCTCATGAACGACATAATCTCCGACATTTAACTCATCCAAAACAATTTTTGCGACTTTTGATCTTTTTTTAACGACTCTTTTGTTTAGAGATAAGATGACCTCTTTATCGCTCATAACATTTACAACCAAAGGAGAAAAGTCAATATATTTTTTATACTCCTCTTTAAGTGAGGAACTTTTATAAATCGCTTCGTTTTTACATAAGATTTTAATACTCTTTTTGTGATGAAATTCTATAAAGTCATTGATATTTAAAACTTGTATATCTTTATATTTTTTAGGAGTATTTATGACTTGTAGATAATCAAAAATATCTTTTATATCTGAGTTAAAGCTTTTTGCCTCTTCAAACTCGTCTAAAATATCTCCGCACAAATAAGCGTCAAAAACTTCGGGGTAATATTTTGCATACTCTTCAAGCCCCCAAAGACCTAACGAGTTGACATCTTTTACAAAGCTATCGCTTTGGATATTTGAGATTTTTGCTTTTACCTTTTCATATTGAGACTTGTCAAAAGCAAAATTGGCTTGGATGATTTGAACTTTTTCAAGCTCCTCTTTAAAACTTTTTTGAGTTTCACACTCAAAGTGCCTAATACTCTCACACTCATCGTCAAAAAGAGATATTCGTATGGGGTTGTCATGGTTTATCGGAAATATATCTATGATATCTCCCCTAAAAGAGACTTCGCCCCTTTCTTGCACGATATCGACAAATTCATATCCCCAAAAAAACAGCGTCTCTTTTAGTTTATCGATATCAACGGTATCGGCAAACGATATCTCCAGCCTTTTAAAAAGCTCTCTTGAAGGCAAAGGATTTAAAACGGTACTAAACGGAGAAACTACAATCTTTTTCTTGCTATTATCAAAAAAATATCCGCTCATCGAAGAGATGAGTTCATCAAACTCATGTTTGTACGCCCTTAAATCCTCACCGAAATTTATCCTGATATCAGGAAGCGTATATACTTTGTATCCGAAGTATTCACATACATTTCGCACATCAAAAGACTCTTTGTCGTTTTTGGTAACGAGTAGAGTTTTATCGGATAGTGTCGCCTCTTTTAAAAATTCATATATTTTTGCTTGCACCGTATCTCTTATGCTTCAAGTATATCCTTTTGGTCATCCTTATCCTTATTAAAACGACACTCTCCTTCAAATACGGCGTTTGATTCTATCATTAAATCATTGGTACTTATTTTGCCGATAATTTTTCCTTCTTTAAGCAACTCAATACTTTCGCATTCCGCTACACCGTCAAACACACCTTTAACTATCAATTTACGAGCCGTCAAATCCCCCTTTATCTCTCCTTGAGAACCAATACTAATCACATTTGACGAATCTATCTTGCCGGATATTTTACCGTCGACATGAAGCTTACAGGTTATATGAAATTCTCCCTCTATTTCTGTTCCTGCTGCGATAATAGTTGTATTTGATTCTGTATCGCCTTTATCAAAGATTGCCATTTTACTTTCCTCTCTTTTTTAAAAATATAGTCAAAGTCGTTCTCATTCCACTTCACAAAATAATACGGATTGATGAAACTTTGAAGATACATCACTCCATAATGCAAATGTGCGCCCGTCGATAGACCCGTACTGCCTACATAGCCTATCAAATCTCCTTTTTTTACAAAATCCCCTTTTTCCACTACTCTTTTACTCAAATGTCCGTACAAAGTTTTAAAACCAAAATTGTGATCCAATATGACAAGATTGCCGTAACCGCTTCCTTTGTAATAACTTGAGAATTCTACTATCGCATCAGCTGGAGCATATATCTTTTCTCCATGTTTTGCTCTCAAGTCAAGCCCGGGATGAAACTCTTTTGTCTTTTTTACCGGATTTATTCTCCATCCAAAACTACTTGTAACCCCGTTATATTTTACCGGGGAGCCGTTTGGTATATTTCTTAAAGCCACCTTTCTTTGTATGGATGTAAGCTTTAAAAGATCAATTCTGCTATCTACACTTTCACTCATATCGGTTTTTATACCCATCATGTTTTCTAAATCCGATATTTTATCGTTTATTTTTTCCAACCTTTCGGTTTTGCTTTTTATTTGCGTTTGCAAAGTTTTTATCTTCTCAAAAAGCGCATCATTCCTAAGTGCTAAAACTTTCATCTGCTTTTCGTATTCGGCTTTTCTCTTTTCTATGCTATGCAGGTTATCAAGTAGCGTTCTTACCCATATAACGCTTATTATCACCAAAACAACGATCAATAAAAGTATATACAAAAGCACTTTTTTGATGATTTGGCTTACCGTGTAATGTTTTGAGCCGTTAATATCGGAAATTATAATCGTAAACTTATCTCTCAAAAATATCCTTTAAAAACTTCTCGACAACAGTAAAAGAACCAAAAACCAAATACTCTTCTTTTGAGTCGATACCCTTGAAAATACGGTTTTCTATCCCCATCTTGCTTAAAAAATCCCTTAAAACTTTTTCATTCTCAATTCTATCCGACTCCACGGGCAGTATTTCTACTCTTTTTATAGAGGGTTTTAATATCTTTATAATATCTTTATAGTCTTTATCTTTAAATGTATTGTATATTAAAACAACTTTTTTATCTTTTAAACTCTCTTTTAAAGCTTTAGCCGCTGAGATATTATGCCCCACATCAACGGTAATATTATCATTTAATCTATAAAATCTACCAAGAGGTAATTTAACTTCAAAAAAACTATCATTTAACTTAATATTCAAAAATCTCAAAACCGCCACAGCAAGCTTGAGATTGTCTCTTATAAAATCAGGCCACTTATTTTTTAAAACCGTTTTATCTATAAGCAAACTATCTTTTTCATCAACAATATCGTCACAATCTATAGCTTTGATACCTTTTGTTTGTTCTAAATAGTGTATAACTTTTTTAACCTCTTTGTGTTTTTGTCTACCGATTATTGCGATATTTTTTATACTATTTAGTTTTGTTTTCGCTATCTCTTCTATGCTATTGCCAAGAAAATCTTGATGGTCGTAATCTATCAAAGTTACGACACTTAATATCTTATCAAAAATATTTGTTGCATCATACTCTCCGCCCATACCGGCTTCAAACACGGCATAATCGCAATCTTGAAAAAGATATGCCGCCATTAAAGTAGTGTATTCAAAATATGACAAAGAGTCTATTTCATCGCTTTTTAATATCTTTGAAAGATACTCATGGGCTTCTTGTAAAGATTGGTCATCGATATCTTTAGAATTTTTCCAAATTCTTTCATTGAACTTCAATACATGAGGCGAACTATAATGCCCGACTTTCAATCCTGCTTTAAAAAGAGCGTTTGCGATAAATCTCCCCGTAGTTCCTTTGCCGTTCGTTCCTACGATATGGATTATCTTTGGTAGATTAAACCTATCTTGTACCCTTTTCCAAATACGAGGCATCCTGCCATAATCTATCTCTTTATAAAATAGAGGTTTTGTCTCTAAAAAATCAAGATACCGATTCATCTTTAAAAGGACAAACTTTGTTTCTGCCGGTTTTTTTAGCTTTATATAGCATCTCATCCGCTCGCTTTATGGTCTCTTCAAGATTTCGACACAAAGCCCGTTCGCTCACACCTATACTTACATTTACTTTTATTCTTTCGTTTTTGTACATAAATTTAAAATTGGATATGATATTTCTTATCTTATTAGCAAACTCTATTGCATTTTCAAGATTGGTGCTAGGCAATATTATCAAAAACTCTTCACCGCCGTATCTACCCACAAAATCCACATCCCTAGTAAATCTTTTAAGTATCTTGCCAAGAGCCGCCAAGACTATGTCGCCCGCATCGTGACCGTATGTATCGTTTATATTTTTAAAGTGGTCGATATCTACAAAACATAACGAATAGTCTATCTTATATCTTTTGTAAGCCTCTTCGACCTTTTTAAGCTCCATATCTATAGCTCTTCTTGTAGCAAGTTTAGTCAAAAAGTCCTCTTTGCTCTCTTTTTTAGCCATCAAAAGAGCATGTTCGAGTTTTTCATTTCGTAGTTTTAGCTTCTTAATAATATCTTGATTTTCTTTCATCTTTTCATTTAGAGTTCTTGTCTCATACTCCAAAGAGTCTGCAATCTTTATCAATTTTTGCTGAATTACCTCAAAGGTATCCGTTTTAAAGTCGATATCTCTTAGCTCATCTCTGACTTTTATAACATTTTGGTTGCTTGTATCGCTTGTTCCTATGAGGGTCATCAATCTTTTTTCTATTTCAAGAAGCATCTTATCTACTTCGCTAAATTTTTTCTTTAGCTCGTTTTTATCTAGCTCCATCCTCTTTTTTATCATCTTCTTGATGTCTTCTTGTATGGAATCCGTCGCCAAAATCTCCGGAGAATTTCTAAGTTCATAACTGATAGCCGCAAGCTCATCATCTATACTCGATGCGATAGAGGGTGAGAGTGTGGCTATGATAAGAGGGGCTAATTTTTGATATATCTCTTTTTCGTTATTGCTATTAAAACATCTTACGATAGCGTTGACGAACTTTTCCAAATCACTCTTATCTGCAACGCAATAAGCATCAATCTTATTTAGAAAACTATCATCATAACTTGTTAAAAAGTCAAACCATTTATCTTTCAAATCCACCAAACTCTTAACGTCATTTTTAGTTTTTAATTTTTCCAAAGAAAAGTTTGCCAAATCTCTCGCTTTTTTATTGTGCAACACGGCTATACTTTGAAGAACTCTCTTTACTAAAAGATATAAAGCTTCCAAAACTTCGGCATTATCGGTTTTTAGACTTCTACTCAATCGTGAAGCCAAAAACATAAATAGTTCATCGATACTTTTTACGTTAAAATTTTTTATCTCTTGTTTTATTACGGGATCAAGTTTTTCTAAGTACTTATCAAGTTTTCTACAATCCTCAAGTATGATACCTTTCTCTTTCGCCACTTTGCAAAACATCTCAATATAGTTACTCGGAGTAAAAATCTTCTTCTCTTCTTGCAATCTTTTTATAGACTCTTTTACGATATCGTTCACTTTAGTTGCCATTTTCATCACCTTTTATCATACCCTCTATGGCAATCTTGGAAATAAATTCCGAAATTGCCTTATATGAAGCGAATTTTATAGCTTCAAACCTTTTGCTATCAGAGATAATACTGTTTGCTTCTATAGGAAAATCGTATGTCCCTTTTACATCCATATTTTGCTTTTTGCCAAACTTGTCTATATAGGTTATATTCAATGAAACCTTTGCTTTATATGATACCACATAACCGTCTTTATCGTAAGCGATAGGCTCAAAACTTTTGCTTTTAAATTTTACGATAAATTTACTATTACTTTTAGCAGGATCATCGGTAATAGATGACTTAAATTTTGTCACTATCGCCTCATTTATGGCATCTTTTATCAAAACCGAGTTTTCAGGGTCGTTTATATCTATCAAAACTTTTGCGTAGATTTTATCTCCTATAACTCTTTTCGTATAGTACGACGACGGCTTATAGCCGCATCCCAAAAAGAGGAAAACCGACAAAATCATCGCAAAATATTTAACCATAAAAACACCTACTTAACAACTAAATTTACCAATTTTTTAGGTACGAATATCTCTTTAACGACACTTTTGCCTTCAAGCCATTTTTCAACGGCTTTTTTCGCCGTATCTATAACCGCTTCTTTGGTTTCATCGGCGGGAACTTCGATATCGGCTCTTTTTTTACCGTTTACCGTAACTACCAGTTTTATACTATCCTCTTTAAAAACTTCCTCTTTTATATCTATTTTTCTAAAGTTTTCTTTTTGAAAAAATCTATCGCTCAAATCCCAACAAACATGAGGCATAACCGGCTCTAAGATATTCAGTACGATATAGTAACCCTCGCTCCAAACCGCTTTGTTCGACTGAGTGTTAAGAGCGTTTAGAGCCTCCATGCAAGCGGCTATCAAAGTATTAAAACCATACTCTTTTTGATATGTTTGGTCTGATTTTTTCAAAGCTTCATACACTTTTTTTCTAGCAAACTTCTCCTCTTTCGTTAAGGAGTTGTGGT
>JAADDL010000118.1 GCA_013153915.1 Campylobacterota bacterium | reverse complement strand
GGTTTTTTCAATATTTGGTAATGTTTCGTCTTGGCAATCAAAAAGTTCAAGCTTAAAATTTATATTTTTATTTAACAGATAAGCCAATACCGAATTTGCCGTACTTATAGCATATCTACCTATAATTTTTTTTGGAAAAAGCAAAGCTATATTGACACTACCTACAGAGGCGCCACCTTTGATATTTAAAGATAATTTGAGGGTTTTGTAGCTGTTTGTTAAATTTTCATCATTGTATTGATCGCTATATTTTGATAAAAAAGAAAATACTTGCCCGTCCGATATAAGTTCTTTTAGGCATTTAATATCGCATTTTTTTATACTCAAATCAATAATTTGCGTATCCGGCAGAGGAATATCGGATAGATAAAAACTTTTACCAAATAGAATTTGCGACGATAATAATATGATAAAAAATAGTATTTTCAAGAAAACTCCCATAGTGTTATTGATTTAAAAAGGATATTATATCAAATTTTCAAGCAAAATCTTAACTTTTTTCATATCAAAATATACAAATTTTTTCGCCGAAGGATTTCTTAGTAGGTAACTTGGATGAAAAGTGGGTATAAGTTTGATACCATTATAGTCCAATATCTCACCTCGTATTTTTGAAACCGATGTGGTATCCAAGGTAAGATTTTTATATGCCGTAGCGCCAAGGGTAACTATGACGGAGGGTTTTATGAGTTCTATCTGCTTTAAAAGATAAGGGATACACTCTTTTACTTCTATATCGGTCGGCACTCTATTGCCGGGAGGTCTGCACTTTACGATATTTGCGATAAAAACATCTTCTCTTTTTAATAATAATACATTTTCGATAATCTTCGTCAAAAGCTCTCCGGCTCGCCCAACGAAAGGCTTGCCCGTGCTATCTTCATTCGCTCCGGGTCCTTCACCTATAAACATAAGTTTTGCGTTTGGATCGCCTTCGCCGAATACCACATTTTTTCTTGTTTTGGATAGTTGGCACAAGTGGCAGTTTTTAACGATTTGTTCAAGCGCCGTTAAGTCGTCGGGAAGAGGGTGAGAGGAAAATTGCCGTTTGTTATCCGCAAGCTTAATATCTTCGATATAGTCATATCCAATACTTTTGTATGTATATAACTCTTTTAAAAGTTTTAATCTGTCTATATCTTGCATATTTCAAAAAACCCGCCAAAAGGCGGCGGGTTGCTATATGACTTCCACTTTTTTAGGATCGCTTTCCCAAATACCATGCTTGGTGCAATAGCTTTGAGCTACAAGAGTCATCTTTTTGCCCTGAGGCTTTATCTTGAAAGTCACTTCGGCATGACCTTTTTCGCCTTGTCCGCCAAGAGTTCCGGCTACAAAGTCGGCTCTTGCAAGAAGTGTTTCTCCGTTGTAAAGCGCGATATTCGCTATATAGTGGTCATAATCGTCCGGATGAGTGTATTCGTTGCCGACTTTTACGGTTACATCAAAAACTTCATCGGCTTTTGCCGTATCGTTACAATGGATAAACGGCGAGTGTCTATCTATATAGTCCTTTTTCGCTTCTCTTTCTACGGTATCAATATCTACATATCTATTAATCTTTGGCATACTATGCTCCTTTTTTGATTTGTGTAATTATATCCGAATTTTCTTAATGTAGGCAATATAAATAGGATATAAAATATCCTATTTATATTTGTTTAATTTAGAGAAAATTTATTTCACTGACATTGTGCTGAAGTCCAAGCTCATCGGGGTCGATACCAAGAGCCAAACCAAGCATTTGAGGCAGATGAAGTATAGGCATATCAACATCTCTGCCCACCTCTTTTGAGATGTTGTGTTGCTGAACATCAAGTCTTAGATGACAAAGAGGGCAGGGGGTAACGACTACATCGGCATTGTTGTCGATAGCATCAAGCATTGCGTCTCCCGATAGTCTATTTGCGGTTTTCGGAGCTTGTAATTCGACATGAAAACCGCAACATTTGTTTTTGTGCTCATAGTCGATAGCGTTACCGCCTATAGCATCTATCAATCTCTCAAGCGAATCGGGTACATAAGGATTTTCTCCGCCGTTATTTTTCTTGTGCAATTCGCTCGGTCTAATGTTGTGACATCCGTAAAATGGAGCGATATTTAACTCTTTTAGAGGTCTTTTTACCCTTTTTGCTATCTCTTCAATCCCGATATCGTCTATTAGGGCATACAAAAAGTGTTTGACTTCTACATTTCCTTTATACTCCAGCCCCACTTCGTTAAGTTTTTGGTTGACTTTAGTTTTCAATTTTTCGTCGCTGTCTAACCTCTCTTTTGTCATAGAGCTATTTAGCTGACAAGTGTTGCAGATAGTCACCATAGTCAAACCCAGTTTTTCCGCATAACATATATTTCTGGCATTTAGAGTTAACGACAAAAAGTCGTCAAAGTCTTGCAGGTGACTAGCACCGCAACAACTCGCCTCATCAAGCTGAACAAGCTCTATATCAAGCGCTTTCGCTACGGCTAATGTTGATTTTAAAAGTTCCGGAGTACTCTCCTTTGCCGTGCAACCGGTATAAAGTGCATATTTTAACTTACTCATTTTCGTACTCCTTAAAATTCAACCGTTGACGCTATATCAACAAGCTTTTTGATTTCATCTAAGTTTTTAGAGTTTGGCATATCCCAAGGCATAACAATCTTGCCCTTTTTCCACATAGCGTAAGCTTCCGGAAGATGTTTCAATACTCCTATATTGCCTTCGCTGTATCTTACAAGCTCACCCTCATCAAGTATACCGTGCTTTTTGATGGAGGATTTAAAGCCTACGGCGTGTCTGGTGGCTACATTGTTGAGCGCTTTGCCGTCTTCAAAGATTTGGTTGTGAAGTTTTGTGATTTTGCTTATAGGAGATAACTCTTTCGGACAAGCTTCGGCACACTCATAACACTTAACGCAATCCCATACTCCGCTTCCGGGTTCATTTACTATATCAAGCCTCTCTGATCTGCTTTCGTCTCTAACGTCCGCATTGAATCTAAAAGCCTTCAAAAGTGCCGCAGGTCCTAGATAGTCTTCGTTAGCGCCTACCGCGGGACAAGCGTAAAAGCAGTTGCCGCACTGGATACAGTAGTCCGCTTCATCAAGCATATCGGCTTCTTCTTGGGTTATGATATTTTCTTTCGTGGGATGACTTTGCACCTCCGCTACAAGATACGGTTTGACCGATGAGTACTTTTGCCAAAAGTTTTTCTTGTCTATCACCATATCTTTTATGGCTCTTTTTTCGTCTTGAGGCTCAAGAGTTAATTCATCACCGAACATATCGGCAAGATGAAAAACATTTTCTTTACAAGAAAGTACCGGTTTTTGATTGACCTTTATAGCGCAACTTCCGCAAATACCGTGCCTACAACTTCTTCTATAGCTAAAACTCCCATCAAATTCCCACTTTATTCTGTTGAGAATATCAAGCACCACTTCATCTTGCGAAACTTCCATCTCATACTTTTTATAGTGTGGAAGATGGTCTGTTTCACTGTTAAATCTAAAAACATTAAATATTATGGTTCTTTTTTTATAATTTTTCATTGTAACTCCATCACTAATATGTTCTCTCTTGAGGCTCAAAAATACCAAGATTTACATCTTTGTACTCCATATGTATTTCACCGTTCTCATCCATAGTCGCATAAGTATGCTTCAAGAAGTTTTCATCGTCTCTTTTTGGATAATCATCCCTAAAATGAGCGCCTCGACTCTCTTTTCTAGCTATCGCTCCTTCAACGATAAACATAGAATAATCAAGCATATGCCCAAGCTCGATAGCCTCTTGAAGGTCGGTATTGTAAATCTTTGATTTGTCGTCTATTCTTATATGCTTAAATCTCTCTCTAAGCTCTTTTATCTTCTTTTTTTGTCTTTGGAGCGACTCTTCGGTTCTAAAGATACCGGCATTTTGAGTCATACTCTCTTGTAGCTCGTTTCTAAGATCGGGTACTCTTTCGTCGCCGTTTGACGTCATTATCCTATTTATCTCTTCAAGCATTCTATCGGCGTCTTTTTGGTCGGGCTCTTTATGGACTAGAAAATCTTTATCGCTCAAATCTTTTATGATAGTTTGACCTACATGTCTTCCGAAAAACATTGCTTCAAGCAAAGAGTTTGCTCCGAGTCGGTTTGCTCCGTGTACGCTGACACATGCGCACTCTCCCGCAGCGTAAAGACCGTGAATCCTATGGTCTTGGTTGAGTTTAGCCCTTCCGTCATTATCGACGGGTATTCCGCCCATAGAGTAGTGAGCCGTCGCCGCTATCATGATAGGCTCTTTTATCATATCAAGTCCCAAAAATGTGATGGCAAGGTCTCTAAGTTCAGGCAGTCTTGAGAGAATCTTCTCTTTACCAAGATGAGTCAAATCAAGATATACGGCGTCTTTATTTGGACCTACGCCTCTGCCTTCAAGTATCTCTTTGGTTATCGATCTGCTTACCAAATCTCTTGGCGCCAACTCCATCTTTTCGGGTGCATACTTTTCCATAAATCTTTCGCCTTCGCTATTAAATAGCCTTCCGCCTTCGCCTCTGGCGGCTTCGCTTATGAGTATACCCGTACCAGCAAGCCCCGTCGGATGGAATTGAACAAACTCCATATCTTTTAAAGGCAATCCGTGTCGAGCGTATATAGACAAACCATCACCCGTATTTGCATGGGCGTTTGAATTTATCTTAAAAGCTCTTGCGTATCCGCCGGTAGCCAACATAACGGCTCTAGCGTTAAATATAGCAGGCTCGAGGGTTCTTAGGTTGTATGCGACAACACCGTATACATTTTTATTTTCTTGGATAATATCGGCCACATACCACTCATCCCAATATTCAACTCCGTCTCTATCGGCTTGCTCAAACATAGTCTGAAGTAGCGTCAAACCCGTTCTATCCTTTGCGAAACACGCTCTTGGAAAAGATTGTCCTCCAAAAGGTCTTTGTGCGATAGTCCCGTCTTTTTCTCTACTAAAAGCCGCTCCCATACTCTCAGCCCATCTTACCGTTTCGGGCGCACCTTCGCACATAAGCTTAACGGCATCTTGGTCTGCAAGATAGTCGCTACCTTTTATCGTATCGAACATATGCGACTCTATACTGTCTTCCTCTTTTAAAGCGGCGTTTATACCGCCTTGTGCGGCTCCGGAGTGGCTTCTTAAAGGATGAAGCTTACTGATAACCGCAACATGCTTTCCGTGGCTTTCAAGTTCTCTTGCGGCGGCCAAGCCAGCCAAGCCCGCTCCCACTATAATAGCGTCATAATGATGAATTGGTATGCTCATATGGCAATTCCTTACTTTCAAATTTTATAGGGTACATTGTACAAACATTTAGTTTAAAAAATACAAAATGTAACACTTTTTTATGCAAAAAACGGATAACTGTTACCTTTATACACATTTATAAATAACAAATTGATTTCTTTTTGTTATAATACCATTTTTATACTCACAAAAAGGTAAATTTTGAATAAAGAAGACTATTTTATATCCCTGTTTGATAAAAAATATATCGGAGACGACGGTGCTTTGATAAACGACATGGTAGTTAGCAAAGACCTTTTTTGCGAAAATATACATTTTAAAAGAGATTGGATGAGCCTCTATCAAATAGCTCAAAAAAGTATGCTTATAAATATATCCGATGCAATAGTTATGAATGCTATACCAAAATATGCGTTGATAGGCATAAAACTTCCAAAAGATATTACGGCAAAACAGATGAGAGAGATAAGAAACGGCTTTAACGATATTTGCAAAAAATACGGTATAAATATCATAGGGGGTGATACCGTAAGCGGGGATAGGATAGATATATCTGTCACTATTTTGTCTTACACTAAAAAACCCGTAAATAGAAAAGGGGTAAAAGCGGGAGATCTCGTGGCTTTTACGGGTGATATCGGAAACGTAGGAAAAGAGCTTGTTAAAGCGTTGAGATATAATAAAACGACTTCAAATTCAAAATTTATAAAACCTATATTAAGAGAAAATTTTTTTTATGAAGCTTCGAGGTGGATAAACACTTCATTGGATATATCTGACGGGTTAAGCAAAGATCTATCAAGATTGTCCAAAATAAATAAAATTGGTTTTAAATTTTTGAAAAAATTTAAAAAATATGAACTTTGTAGTGGGGAAGAGTATGAAATCTTATTTACATTTGATAAAAAAAATATAAAGATCATCCGAAATATCGCCAAAAAACATAAAACTCCCATAACAATCTTTGCAAAAGCTATTAGAGGAAAATATAAAAATATCTGCAAAGAAAACCATTTTTGATCTTAATTAATGAAACTAATTCAATTTTTTTGTTAAAATTTGATAAAATACGGTGTCTATCTTGACAAAAGTGTATCGCTATTGCTATTATTCCGATACGGTTATTTGTTATAAAAATTTTTTTATAACATTATAATAGTAATAATCAAAATACCGTAGTTTTTTATACCAATGAGGAGTTAATATGTCTCGTCGCGGATGGATGTGGCTTTGGGTAATAATTTTAGTACTATTTTTTATCATATGTCTTTGGAGTAAACAAGACGAACTCTCCAAACAACAAGCAAGCAATATCCATGCTAATAAAATGATAAAACATAAAAATGGTAAAACAATAACAAATACCGCAAAAATCATCTCCGGCAAAAAACCTGTAAAAAGAAAAAATGATATAACATTTAAAATTGTTAAAGATGAAAATGGAATTACTTTGTATGGTGTTTTTCCGACAAATAAGGATATCAAAAAAGTATCGGACGGTATTAAGAGTTCTATAAAATTGCCTATTAAGCTATCGGTGAGCCTTGATTATGCTACAGATAATCCCAAAATGGTTGATGCCATAGTTAAATTATGTCAAAATTTATCATCATATAAAGAGGGTGTTGTTGAATACAAACATGGGGTATTAAAAATTAACGGTAAAGCGTATGATAAAAAAGATGAAAAAACACTTTTGCAAACTGCCGTAAATTCAGACAAAGATATACAAGTCATAAGTGACACAAAAATTGTTGAAAGAGTTGTAGAGACAAATACAACGCAAAACTTACTATCCGATACAAATAGCACCACAAAATCACTGTCTGATAAAAATGAGACACAAACGATTACACAAGAAAAAAAAGCTAAAATCGAAAAAGAGAAACAATCTGCATATCAAGAAATAAACGGGATATTAAAAAATACTCGTATAAAATTTTTAAGAGCTAGCGATACTCTAACCCAAGAAAGCAGAATGATACTAAATCAAATAAGTAAAATATTAAAAAAATATTCTCATATAAAGATACAGATAGAAGGGCATACGGATTCTGAAGGGCTTGAATCTAGAAATCAAAGATTGAGTGAAAGAAGAGCTTTGGCGGTAAAAAACTACCTTGTAAAACATGGTATAAAATCTGATAGACTTTCAACAATCGGTTATGGAGAATCTAAGCCGCTTGTAAAAAATGATACAAAATCGCATAGAGCTATAAATAGAAGGGTTGAATTTAAAGTATTACAATAGGAGGATTAAATGAGCAATTTATTGAACTTATCTATGCAAATGCTTATTTGTTTAGTTATTGCGGCGCTAATAGGATTTATTATCGGATACCTTTTCGGAACAATTAAAAAATGTGAAGAACATGATGACGAGATAACTGTGAAAAAAAACAATACTATCACTGTTCAGCCTGAAATAAAAACGACACCTGAACCTGTAAGTGTTGCATTGGAAACTAAAATCGAAGATAATGGCAAAAAACCTGAAACACTTACATGGCCTCTTGATGGTGAACCTGATGATTTAAAGAAAATCAAGGGTATTGGTCCCAAATTGGAAAAACTACTTAATGAGCTTGGTATATTTCATTTTGACCAAATTGCATCTTGGACTGAAGATAACGCTAAATGGATAGATAATTACATAGCTTTTAAAGGTAGAGTAGAGAGGGAAGGGTGGATAACCCAAGCTGAAACTCTCGCAAGAGGAGAGGATACTGAATTTAGCAAAAAAGTAGAAGAAAAAAATATATATTCTTTAAAACAATAGTTGGTATCTATATAATATATTTCATATTATGATTTGTGACTTACAC
>JAADDL010000119.1 GCA_013153915.1 Campylobacterota bacterium | reverse complement strand
TACAAAATTTCGAAGGTGTTTGTATAGCTAAAAGAGGTACAGGCTCAGGAGCTAGTTTCATCGTTAGAAAGATTGGCGCTAACAACATAGGCGTTGAGAGAATCTTCCCTCTATATAGTGAGAGTATCGATCATATTGAAGTATTAAGAAGAGGAAAAGTAAGAAGAGCCAAGCTTTTCTATCTAAGAGATAGAAGAGGAAAAGCGGCAAGAATCAAAGAGCTAAAAAGAAAATAGTCTTCATCGCAAGGAAAAGGCTTTATCTGCCTTTTTCTTGCCTACTTAATTTTACATCACTTTTTCAATCCACCCATCAAACCTTTTATAGCAGTCTGTAAATCGGCGGGGTATACTATAAATTTTGAATTTTGACTTTGAGTCATTTTGTCTAAAGTATTTATATATCTATCCCCAAGTAAAAACATAGCAGGCAACTCTTTGTCCCCTATCTTTTGACTTATCATCTCTATCGCTTTTGAAGACGCGTCGGCAAGAGCTATTTGGGCTTGAGCCTCCTTTTTTGCCGCTTGGAGTTTGCCTTCGGCTTCCAATATAGTAGCGTTTTTATTACCCTCCGCGGTAGTCTCTATGGCTCTTCTCTCCCTTTCCGCCGCCGCTTGTCTCTCCATGGACTCTTGCATGGATTTGCTCGGACTTATATCTTGTATCTCTACCGACTTAACAGTCACTCCCCAATCCGATACATCATCAATGATTTGCTCTTTTAACTTTGACTTTATATGGTCTCTACTTGAAAGCGCCTCATCAAGCTTCATCTCTCCTATGATAGACCTAAGGGTCGTCATTATAAGATTTACTATAGCCAATTTGAAATTTTCCACACCGTATATCGCATCGACGGGATTTGTAACCTTGATAAACGCTATAGCGTTTGTTAGGATAACGGCATTATCTTTTGTGATAACCTCTTGCTGAGGCACATCCAGTATAATATCCCTGGTACTTACCTTTGCTCTAACAGACTCTATATAAGGTATGATTACATTAAGACCGGGATGTAAAACTTTACTAAATTTACCGAGTTTTTCCACAAGCCACTCTTCACCCTGAGGCACTATCTTGACACCTTTGTATATAGTTATGATAACCAATATAACCAACACGACAAGTACATTTAACATCTGTATCATTTCTCTATCCTTTTAACCTTTATAAGTTGTCCGCTTATCTTTTCTATGCCGACTTTTTCGCCGATATCTATCTCTTCTTCACTTGTAACGGGCCATACACTATTGCCCAAAACGGGTTCGTCAAATCTAACCTTTCCTCTTAGATTCGGTTCTATTTTTTCTATAACTACGCCCTTAGTATCCAGTTTATAGTCGGATTGCCCTATCTTTGAGACGGTTTTATTTTTAAACCAATTATACCAAATACCGACCCCAAAAAGAGATACTACAATCCAAATTATCAACTGAGTATTAAAAGTGAGTACGACTAAAAAAGCCAAGACGCCTACAACAAGCGACGCTAAGGAAAATACCAAAACAAAAAACGTTCCGCTTAGCAACTCAAATATCAACAACACCAAAGCCAACACTATCCAGTGCCACCAAAGAATAAAACTATTTAAAAATTCCACAATTTTTCCTTTGTTTTACTTACTATATTATATCAAAACTTCTATATGGATTAGCCATTTTAAAAAAATAATGAATTAATAAAAATTTCATTAATGTTTGATTATAATTTATTTGAGTACACAAAGGGGACCAAAATGAGTACCGATTTAAATATACTTATCATAGACGATGTTTTAGACAATATTCAAGTTATTATGAATGTTTTAAAAGAGGATAATTACAATCTTGCCTTTGCCACAAGCGGAAAAGAGGCGCTTGAGCTTGTGAAAGAAAACGATTATGACCTTATCTTGCTCGATATTATGATGCCCGAAATGGACGGATACGAAGTGTGTGAACATATCAAGGCAATACCCGGCAAAAGAGATATACCTATCATATTTTTAACCGCCAAAACAAGCATAGACAACATCTCAAAAGCCTTTAAAGTTGGAGGAGTGGACTATATCACAAAGCCATTTAACGCGGAAGAGCTTTTGGCTAGAACAAAAACACATCTTGAACTATATACTTTGCAAAAAAAATTGATACAAAACAATATCACTCTAAAGATAAAAAACGAACTTAGTGAAAAAAGATTAAAAGAGGAGATATACGAAACTCAAAGAGAGCTTATATATATGTTGGCGGAGATCACCGAAGTAGTTTCGGATGAAACGGGAAAACATATAAAAAGGGTCGCTAACGCTTCAAAACTTTTAGCTCACTACTGTCCCTCTTTAAGCGAAGAGGACGAAGAGATCATATTTACCGCCGCACCGATGCATGATGTCGGCAAAATAGCCGTAGATCCCAATATACTTCACAAGCCGGGTCCTCTAACGGATGAGGAGTTTGAAATAGTAAAAACTCATACCAAGCTAGCCAAAAAGATACTCGGCAATTCCGATAGAAAAGTTATCCAAGCGGCAAACATCATAGCCTTGCAACACCATGAAAGATGGGACGGGACGGGATACCCGGACGGCTTAAAAGGGCATGATATACATATCTACGGTAGAATAGTGGCGATAGTGGATGTGTTTGATGCTTTGGTTCATAAAAGAGTTTATAAATCCGCTTGGGATATAAATAAGGCAAAAGAGCATATTATAAAGGGTGCGGGTTCTCACTTTGATCCAGATTTGGTAAAAATATTTATAGAACATTTTGAAGAGTTTGCTATCATAGAGGACGAATAAAGCTTTATAGCACACAAAACAGGAGAGTTATATGATAAAACTTATCTCTTTTTTGACGATAAGTCTGCTACTTTTTACACAAGTAAATGCAAAAGAGCCTTTTAAGTGGTATGACGATGAAGACTATAAACCTTTTATATATAAAGATAAAGACGGCAGTTCAAAGGGACTTTTCAAGGATATAATGACCGAAGCCTTCAAGAGGATGGATATACCTTTGGAAAATAGGCTTTTTCCTTGGAAAAGAACCCAGCAGTATGTCAAAGAGGGAAAAGCCGACGGTATGGTGACGGTGCCTACAAAAGAGAGGCGAAAGATATTTTACGCAACCGACCCCATCATCATCGCTCACGATAAAATCTTTGTTAGAAAAGATAACCCGAAAATCGAACAAATCAAAAAGATAACCGGTATAAAAGATTTTAAAAACTTTAAAGTGATAGACTATATAGGTGCGGGGTGGGCAAAAGAGCACTATAAAGGATTTGATGTGGTGTGGGCTCCAAGCCAAAAAAATGTCTTTCTCATGCTTGCAAACAAAAGAGCCGATATATACTTGGCAAATGAGTTTGTAGGTATCAGTAATATACAACAGTTGATAAAAGAGAAGCCTCAGTACGCTAAAAATTTAGAAAAGATTGTAGTATTGCCGCAACCCATAACAGATATGAAATTTTGTTTACTGATAAGGAAAAATTCTCACTATGCCGACATCATACCTCTTTTTAACAAAACATTAAAAGGTATGAAAAAAGACGGCACATATGATAAGATACTGAAAAAGTATCTTACGATACCGAAAGATTGATATATTGGAGTCGGCTTGAACTTTTTAAAAACTCTTTTTTTGATTTTTTTACTTTTAAATAGTTTTACTTTCGCACAAGCTAAAAGTTTGCGAGAATCCGTAAAAGATATAGCCAATCTATGCTCCGTAAGTCTTTATACCTATGATGATCTCTCCATAAAAAAACTGATAGATAGATATATCTCTCAAAAAAATTCGATAAAAGCGATAGAGGTGATTGACACTACAAACAGTGCCGTTTTTTATAGCGTCTATAAAGATAAAGATAAGCTTGTTAGCAACAAACCTTTGCCAAAAAAGTATAAAGAGTTGCCTACTATCAAAAGCGATATAAGATACAACTCTCAAAAGATAGGCGAGATAGTAGCCTACATCAAACAAGCCGACTTTAGTACAAATCAAAAACTTTTTTTGACCCTAAAAGAGAAAGAGTGGATAAAAAAACACCCTGTTATCAGATTTGTTTCCGACCCTATGTGGGAGCCTTTCGAATTTGTGGATAAAAACGGCAAACTAAGCGGTATAGTTAGCGACTATCTTAAAATCATATCAAAAAGAACGGGTTTAAAATTTGAAAGAACAAAGATAAAAAATTGGCTCGACGGCGTTAAAAAGATAGAAGAGAAACAATCCGATATGTTTACCTGCGTCAAAAAGACACCAAAAAGAGAAAAGATACTAAACTTTACAAAGCCGTATCTAACCTACTCTATCGTCATGACAACAACACTGGATAAACCCTTTTTAGATACTATCAAAGATTTATACGGCAAAACGGTAGTAGCCATAAGAGGTTATGCGACTACAGAAATGCTTGAGAAAAAATATCCTAAAGTTCATCTGATATATGTTGATAATATAAAACAAGCTTTGGAGGCGGTATCATCCGGAAAAGCTTACGCTTTCATATCTATACTTCCGATAGTCAGCTACAATATAAACAAATACGGCTACTCCAACCTAAAAATAGCGGGAAAGATAGCAGATAGATTTCCCCTTAGGATGGCTCTTAGAAAAGAGTTGGGTATGACGGGTATCGATATACTCGATAAAGCACTAGACTCCATAAGCAAACAGGAAAAAAATAAGATCTACAACAAATGGGTAGGTATAACTTTCAACAAAAAGATAAATTATAAGATAATTTGGCAGATACTTTTTGGTGTCTTTGTACTCTTTGTGGTTACACTTTATTGGATTAGAAAGTTAAAACTGGAGATAAATGAGAGAAAAAAGGTAGAGCATGATCTGATGCTTCAAGGTATTGAGCTAGAAAAAGCTATGAAAAAAGCCGAAAGCGCCAACAAAGCAAAGTCGGAATTTCTCTCCAACATGTCTCATGAGATACGAACACCTATGAATGCTATCATCGGATTTACCGAACTTCTCGACGATCAGATAAAAGAACCCAGACTCAAATCGTATGTAAAAACTATCAAAAATGCAGGCAACACCCTCTTGATCCTCATAAACGATATACTCGATCTCTCCAAGATTGAAGCCGGCAAGCTAAACATAGTAAAAAAACCCACAAATATACATAGACTAGCCGAGGAGCTTGGCTCAATCTTTATGATAAATGTCAAAAAGAAAGGCTTAAAGCTCATCATAGAGGTGGATCCCTCCATCCCACACTCTTTACTGCTTGATGAAGTTAGACTAAGACAAGTCCTTTTTAATTTGATAGGAAATGCGTTAAAATTTACCGAGAGGGGATATATAAAGCTTAGATTTAAAGCCAAGAATGTTGACGAACACACTTCAAAGCTAGATCTTATCATAGATGTTATAGACACCGGTATCGGTATCCCAAAAGATCAAATCAATAAAATCTTTGGACAATTTGAACAAGTAGATGGACAGGACAATAAAAAATACGGCGGAACCGGACTCGGTCTTGCCATATCTATCAAACTAACAAAATTGATGGGAGGCACATTGAGCGTTGAAAGCGAAGTCGGCAAAGGAACTACATTTAGTATCGATTTAAAAGATGTCAAAATCTCATCGACCGCAGAAGAAAAGAGTACGGAAGATGTAAAAATAGAACAAAATAAAAATGATGATACTATCATCTTTGAACCGGCAAAAGTACTTGTGGTAGACGATATAAAAAACAATTTAGACCTCATAGTAAATAATTTTGAAGATACCGATATAAAAGTCTTTACCGCCACAAACGGAAAACAAGCAATAGAGGTTTTTGAAAAAGAACAACCCGACCTTATACTGATGGATATAAGGATGCCTATTATGGATGGCTATGAAGCCGCCGAAATCATCAAGCAAAAATCTACTGTTCCAATAATAGCCCTTACGGCATCTGTAATGCTTGAAGATTATAAGCAGAAGAAAAAAGAGAACTTTGACGGATTTTTACATAAACCGGTTTTTAAAAAAGACCTCTACATGGAACTAAAAAGATTTTTACCGCATAAAATAGTTAAAAAACAGGCTAACCAAGAAGATGAATGTAAAATAAAACTAACACAAGACGAACTTCAAAAGATACTCAAATATAAAAAAGAGTTTTTAGAACAAATAATACCGCTTAAAAATGGTGCTCAAAAAACAAATAGCATAAAAGATATCAAAAATTTTATCAACTCCTTAAAAGGGTTTGCCGACCAACACGACATTCACTCATTGCAACTCTTTTCAAATAAATTTTTTGAAGCTATCGATAGTTTTGATATAGCTACAATAAAAGAGTTGTTGATAAGATTTGACGACATAATCGACAAGATAAAAACTTCTTAAAAATATTGCACAAGAGCCATATAAAAAATCGTACCGCTAAATATAGATACCAAATAATTGTCGAATTTCAAGTGCAACAAAGCGGTAAAAACTATAGCTATTATCTCACGAAGTCCATAAGGAGCATTCGTAAAATCTATGCCGCTTAATGTATAAAATATCAAAATAGTCATAATAATAGGGGGGAAACTTTTTTCAACAAATATAACAAATTTCGGGGGTTCATGCTTTATAAAAAAGATAAAGGGGAAAACTCTTGTTAAAAAATTTGCAACCGCCATCACGGCAATAGCTTCATAAATATATACACTATCTTGCATTTTCCAGCCTTTTTCTAAAAAGAAACATCAATACCAAAGATAAAGCTATCGAAGTTACAAGCATATTATCTTTGGATACCAGTAAAAAACCGGCAAGACTAGCAAGTGCTCCTATGATAAAAGGGGTAAAATTTCTCTCTTTTTTATACTGCTCTATCGCCAAAACTACAAAAAGCGCCGTCAATGAAAAATCCAAACCTTTGGTATTGAACTTTACACTATTGCCAAACAAAGCACCCAAAAGAGTACCGCTTACCCAATATGACTGATTTAGAAGCGATAGATAAAAGTAGTACCACTTTTTTTTGATATTATCACTCTCTTTTATAGTCGTCAAAAGCGCATAAGTCTCATCTGTCAATGCGAATATCAAGTATGGTTTAAACTTTGTCTTTTTAAACTTTTTCAAAAGCGAAAGACCGTAGAAAGATTGCCTAATATTCACCATAACCGACGCTATGAAGATATCTAGCATTCCAAGCTTAGAACTAAAAAAACCTACCGCCAAAAATTGCAAAGCTCCCGCATAGATAACTAATGACATCAAAACCGCAATATGCCATGGCTGTCCGCTGGAAACCAAAAGTAATCCAAAAGCAAAACCCAAAACACTATATCCCATCATAACAGGTATAGAAGTCTTAAATGCTATCTTAAACTCTCTGCCATGCAAATCCACGCTATAAACCTTTAGATAAAAATGTTGAAAAAATTTTATCTCAAAATTGCTTTATGTAGTATCAAATTCGACCTCTTTTGCATCTAAAGAGGTCGAATTTTTATCAATGTGAAAGAATTTGGCTTAAAAATAGTTTTAACCTATCCGACTCCGGATTTTCAAAAAACTCTTTAGGAGGATTTTCTTCTATGATTTGACCCGACTCCATAAAAACAACCCTATCGGCGACTTTTTTGGCAAAACCCATCTCGTGAGTAACACATATCATAGTCCTGCCCTCTTCGGCAAGCTCTATCATAACATCCAAAACTTCCGCCACCATCTCAGGATCAAGTGCGCTTGTCGGCTCATCAAAAAGCATAATAGTCGGATTTTTACAAAGACTCCTAGCTATCGCAACCCTTTGTTGTTGACCGCCACTTAGTTGATTTGGATACTTTTTAGCTTGATCTGCTATACCTACCCTCTCAAGATACTTCATAGCTATCTCAACAGCCTCTTTTTTTGGCATCTTTTTTACCCATATCGGAGCTAAGGTCAGGTTATCAAGTATCGTCAAATGAGGAAAAAGGTTGAAGTGTTGAAAAACCATAGCCACATCTTCTCTTATGGCTTTTATCTTTTTTATATCGTCACAAACCTCTATCCCATCAACCGTAATACTTCCTTCTTGAAACTGTTCAAGATAATTTATACACCTAATAAGAGTAGACTTACCGCTTCCCGAAGGTCCGCACACAACGACGATTTCACCCTTTTTAACATTCATATTTATATCTTTTAAAACATGAAAATCGCCGTACCATTTGTTTAGATTTTTTATCTCTATAATATTTTTATCTTCCATTTTTT
>JAADDL010000040.1 GCA_013153915.1 Campylobacterota bacterium | reverse complement strand
GATGGGTGATTATATACTCTTTTTCTCTATAACTCTCGTGTTGTCCGTTTTGTTTTCTATGGGCGGGGCGGGGGCGGGCATCGCTATCATACCCATACTAAACTTTTTTGGAGTCGGTTTTTTGCCCGCTAGAGCGATAGGACTTTTTGCGGGGGCGTCCACCACTATAACCTCAAGTATCATGAACATAAAAAGAAAAGTCGTGGATTTTTCCTTTATGGCACCCATAGCCTCCATGCTTTTGATATTTGCTCCGCTTGGTGCATACAGTAGCAAATTTATAAACGAAGATATTGCCAAATTTCTCTTTATGATTTTACTCTTTTATAGCGCCACTATGATGCTTTACGGCAAGAAAAAAGCTCTATTTAAAAGCGATTCTAAAATCGTCTTGTATATCGTAGGCGCAAGCGTAGGGTTTGTCGGAGGGATTTTGGGAGTAGGCGGAGGCAATATACTCATACCGCTTTTGATACTTCTTGGATATGAGCCTAAAAAGGTTGCCGTGACGGTTAGTTTTGTGGTGCCGTTTTCCGCTTTAAGCTCATTTTTTACCTATGTAAGCTATGTTAAGATAGACTGGATTCTTCTTTTGTTTGTATCGGCAGGGGCAATCTTAGGAGGATATATCGGAAACTACTTTATGGAGTTCAAGCTAAAACCGAAAGATATAAAAAAGATAATGGCTTTGATACTCTATATCTTAGCTTTTAAACTCTTATATCACTTTATCTAACTATCTTTAAAAAATACTCAATCCCAGCTTCAAGCGCTATTTTGTGCCTTTGTATAAATATCTTAGCCTTTGTCTCTTGAAGCTTGGCTTTTGCCGTAGCCAGCGAGGATATGGCTCTGCTTAACTCATCGGCGGAACACAAAGAGTTTTCAAATCTCCCTTTTGTAAGTTTAAGATACTCTTTTTGAGCTAAAACCCTCTTTTGAGCCGATATTAGGCGTGTTTTTAAAGACTTTAGAGATAAAAAAGAGTTTTTTATCTCTGTTTTTACTCTATTTTTATAGTCGTTGAAGTAGAGTAAGGTAGCCTCTTTTTTTCTCATAGCCGCCTCTTTTTCATGTCTTCTGGAAAATCCGTCAAAAAGATTCCACTTGACGCTCAAGCCTATATAGCTACTATCGGCGTTTGTATATCCGTTTCCGTTTAGCTTTAGATTGTCGCCTTGTTTTTTGATAGCTCCTACCAAAGCGATACTTGGATAGTATCTGCTTTTTGCGAGCTTTATATCGCTATTTGCTATCTTTAACTCCTTTTGCAACACTTGCAAATCCCTTCTTTGCCTAAAGGCGATATCTGTTATCTCATCCTCTTTTAGCTCGGTTTTAAAGTCACCTATCCTAAACTTCTCATCACCTTTGATACCGCAAATATAAGCAAGATCGTTTATCAAAGACTCTTTTTGAGTTTTTATCTTTTGAATATCCGAGATAATATCAAACTTTTTCGCCTCTATATTGTAAACTCCCGATAGATTTAAAAGATCGTTTTTATAGAGTCCTCTTGCCTTTTTCAAAGAGGCTTCGACGGCTTTTTTTGCTTCGTTTAGAGCTTTTTCATACATATCCAAAGCGTAGATATTGCCGTAAAGTTCTACCGCTTTTAAGTAAAGAGATCTTTTTAATACATCTTTTTCCAAAACTTTTTTGGCAACTTTTAATTTTGACTTTTCTATCGTGTCGGTTATGGCGTAACCGCTAAACAGCGGATATACAAAACCTATCTCCAAGTTTACGTTATCTTTCGTGCCGAGCGGAATGGTAACGGGCGGGAAAGGCGGAAAAACAAAAAGAGTGGTCGGAGTCTCTTTGAGCCTAAAAGCGTTAAAGGATAGATCAACCTTGGGATAATTTTTGGCTTTGCTAACCTCTAGCATCTCTTTTGTAGCCTTGATTGCTTTTTCTTTCGATTTGACTAACGGAGTGTCGTCTATACTTTTTATATACTCTTTCAAAGTAGCACTCCATAATAGCAAAGGAGTTAAAAATAAAATTATCTTTTTCAACTCTCAACCCTCCTTAATTTTTTTATCTCCGTCACAAACAGCAATGCTACAAATATCGCCCCTATCGCTCCCCACCAAGCCGCATTAAAAAACACGTCTCCAAAACCGTAGTTGTAACTCATAAACCTCTCATACCCGCCAAACGCCGCCTTTACTTGGTCAAAACTACCCCCTAGCATATTTTGCAACTCTTTTAGGTAGGCGTATATGTAACTTGGATTTTGAAGCTCCTCCATATGCAAAAAGTTTATATTTTTAAAATACTCCATGTTGTTGGTAGCCAAAGCCGTCCCGAAGCTTCCCCCGACAAATCTCACATAATCCATAAGCACGATGGCAAGCTCACCCTTTTCTCTCGGAGCGTTTTGCAAAAGTAGCACGGTTGCGGGAGCAAAAAAGAGTCCCATCGCTATACCGAAAGGCACGGTCAAAAGTTCAGCCCTTACCAAAGGCGTATAGTAGTTGAGCGAGGGCATCAAAAAGTATGAAGTCAAAAGATATATGATAGTTGAGTATAAAAGCACCTTTTTAGCGCCTATTTTATCGCTCAAAGCACCCGCAACGGGAGCGAAAAAACCTATAAACACGGCAAAAGCGAATACGGCTATACCCGCATCCAGTGTCGGCAACATCTTTATATGTTCATAATAGACGGGCAAAAGATAGAAGTACTGATACATACTAAAACCCATAATAAAAAAGTACAAAAGTATCCCGTTTGTAAAGTCAAAACTCTTAAACAAAGAGAAGTCTATAAGTTTATGCTTGGAGCAAATTTCACTAAGTATATATAAAAGGTAGCCTATAACGGTGGTAAAAAACAAAAATCCTATAAGCGTATCGTTAAACCAGCCTCTTTGTTGCCCTTTGGAAAGCATTATCAAAAGTGATACCGTCCCTATGGTGATAAAAAGTAAGCTTATAAAATTAAACTTCAATTTTTCAAATTTGAAATCTTTAGGCAGATAGATAAGCCCCGCCGTCGTTAAGAGTATACCGACGGGCACATTGATAAAAAAGACCATCCTCCAGCCGTAATATTCGGTCAAATATCCCCCGAGAGTCGGACCCAAAGCGGGAGCGAAACTAACTCCAAGACCGAATATCCCCATAGCCAAACCTTGCTGTTTTGGCGGAAAATAAGAAAATATCATGATATGGCTTGTCACCATGATAAGCGCCTCCGCCGCACCTTGGATGACTCTAAATAAGATAATGGTTATCAAAGTATCGCTCATACCGCAAAATAAAGATGCTACGGTAAACAGACCCACACCAAGCAAAAATATCTTTTTCGCCCCATAAGTTTTTATAAGATACTCCGTTATCAAAAGAGCTATGGCGGCGGCTATCATGTAGCTTGTGATGATCCACTGCACCCCGTACATATCGCTAGAGAGGGGTCCGGTGAGTTTTGGCACTATCACATCCACCACGGTGGTATCGAGGATAGCCATAAAAGCCCCCGTCATAACTATGATACTAAATATAGCCCTCTCTTTAGGGGTTATATCCCAACTCTCTTTTTGCATCTAATCTCTTTTTATGGCGATATTTAAGCTCATCCCTACCTTCAAACCCTTTTTCTCTTTGAGTTTTATCCTCACGACAAATCTCTGGTCAAGCTTGGTAAACTCTCCGCTTGCTATGTCTCTTGGTACAAGCGAAAAAGTAGAGGCGGAGGTAGGAAGTATGGACTCTACCGTTCCTTTAAACTCTTTATCTTTTATGGCGTCAGCCTCTATGGTAACTTCATTCCCCTTTTTTACTCCATACAGCTTCTTCTCCGAAAGCAAAACTTCGGCGTGTATATCTTTGGGGTCCACCACGGCGTATATAGGATAGCCTTTTGCCACCACTCTTTTGTCGTTGACGAATCTTTTAGCTATCACGCCGTCAAACGGAGCGTATATCTTGCAGTAGCTTATCTTGTTTTCTATCTCTTTGATACTATCTTTTAGGGCATCTTTTTTATACCCCAAAGCCTCTATCTCTTTTGACAACTCTTTTAACATGGACTCTTTATTGATAGCCAGGTTTAACTTCTCTTTGACATTGTTAAGATTTGTTTTGGTGGCTAAAAGCTCTTTTTTTTGTGAAAGTATGGCGTTTTTTAGGGAATTTCTCGAAGTTAACACTTGTTCATATTTGTTTTTTGATATAAGTTTTTGCTTTACTAAGTTTTTAAACCTCTTTACATCCTTATTTAAAAGATATAGCTTATCTTGTGAAGCCTTTATGGATAGCTCCAGCGCTTTTATCTTTTGGCTATAGCTTTTTATATCCGTATTCGCCACTCTTTTTGAGATGGCTAAGTCGGTCTTTATGCGTGATCTTTTTAGCTTTAAGGCTTCTATATTGTTCGTTAAAGACTCTAAAGTTTTTTGAGCCTTGTCCTTCGCGACAAGAAAATCTTTCTCATCCAGCGAGGCAAGAAGTTCACCTTTTTTAAAACTCTCTCCCTCTTTTTTTGTCAATCTATCTATTTTGCCCGCCACTTTAAAGTTTATCACACTAAGTGAATCGCTTTTGACAAAACCAGCATTGCTAACCGCATTTTGTTCTCTGTAGACGATATAGTCATATCCTCCGTACGCAAAAGCGACCACCAATAAAATAATAACGACCAATCCCACTTTTTTCATAACGATAAACTCCGTTTTTAATTAATGAATTATATTCATTTTTTTATAAATTTATTCTGAATTAAGAAAAATATTTATATAATTTTGCCTCAAAGGAGAGTGATGAAAGAGAAGATTAGATCTAAAGTTTTGGCATACAAAAAAGAGCTTATCTTGGAAGAGGCGGGAAAATATATCGAAGATGTGGGCTATAACGCTCTAAAGATAAATGATTTATCTAAAAAATGCGGCATATCCGTAGGACAGATATATCAACTCTTCGAATCCAAAGAGAAGCTTTTTTACGAGTATGTACTCCATCAAATAAACAAATTTTATCTCTCCTTGCAAGAATCATGCAAAGATATCACTTCTCCAAAAGAGAAGCTTTTGGTCTTTACGAAGATGAAACTTGATATCTTTAAGCAAAAAAGAAAGGTTATCCAAGACCCCATAGCGGGAGATCCTCTCTTTTTTATGAAATTAAACAACAAAAATCCGTCCGTCATCATCCAAGAGTTTTTAACCGCCCAATTCAAAGAGTTAGATAAAGATATCAAACTAAAAAACGATAATTACCTCCAGCTAGCCTTTTCATATAACGCCTATGTATTAGGGCATATAGAGTATTGCTTTAACGAATTTCCAAAAAACAGATGCGACGAAAAGTTGGCAAAAGATATACTAGATACTTTTCTGCACGGAGCTATCGAAAGCTAAATTTAGAACAAATCTATATGAAATTTTTATCTAAGATTAAAACTTTTTCCAAAAACTCTTTGTAAACAGAAGCACTACCGTATAAAACTCCAATCTTCCCACTATCATAAATATAGCAAGAATGATTTTATCATACCATGAAAAAAATGAGTAGTTATCGACGGGGCTTACGCCTCCGAAACCCGGACCTATATTGCCGACACACGCTATTGCCGCACTTACCGAAGTCAAAGCGTCATACCCTCTAGCATACAGATAAAGGGTCAAAAAAGCGTTTGATGCGACAAAAAGTATAAAAAATCCCGCCGTAGCGCTAAGCACATTCTCTTTAACCTTGCTTCCGTTTAGAAAAAGGTTAAACATCGCGTTTGGATAGAGTATCTTTTTTATCTCTATGATAAGAGATTTGAAAAGCACGATATATCTTACCACTTTCATTCCGCCCGCGGTTGAACCGGTATTGCCTCCTATAAACATAGCGATAAATACCACGGCTACCGCAAAATGTCCCCAATGTTCGTAGTTTAAAGTGACAAATCCCGTGGTTGTCAATATGGAAGAGATGGTAAAAAATCCATGCGTTAAAGAGAAGTACAGGCTATCTGTCGTATCGAAATAGTGTATCAAAGATAGTGCCGTCGATAAAAATATAAATATCTTGATATACCAAACAACCTCTTCACTCTCATATCCGCTCATATCGTTATAGAAAAATCTCAAATGCGCCAAAAAGTTTATCCCGGAAATCAACATGAAAAAAGTTGTCGTCCAAATGATGATGGAGTTGTCGTTAAAATAACCCAAAGATGCGTTTTTGGTAGAAAAACCGCCTGTTGAAATGGTAGCGAAAGCATGGTTTATGGCGTCAAATAAGCTCATACCCTCTAACTTCAAAGCTATAATATCCAAAAGAGTGATAAGCGCATAGACCCCCCATAGTCTAAGTGCGGTATCTTTTATCTTAGGCGTTAACTTTTCAGTCCTTATACCCGTAGATTCGGCTTTAAAAAGAGCCAAAGAGCCGCTTGGATTGATAAGAGAAAAGAGTCCCACTCCAAGTACGATAATACCCATACCGCCAAGCCAATGAGTCAAAGACCTAAGCATCAAAACCATCTTCGGCAACGACTCAATGTCGCTATAAACCGTCGCGCCGGTGGTAGTAAAACCGCTTATAGCCTCAAAAAAGCCCGAACTTAGATCCACATTTGTATATATTACAAGCGGAAAAGCACCCATAAAACCTAAGAGTATCCACACTAAGTTGACCGAAAGTATTCCTTCCTTGATGGTTAGATTTACTTTGTGATTTCTAAGGGTGTAAAATATGGATACGCTCAGTATCAAACACACTATATCGAATATCAAAAAGTTATTTGCGTTTTCATGGTAGATATATCCCGTTAAAACGGGTAAAAGAAAAAAGACCGAAAGCGCTATCTCCGTGATAGAGATAAATTTTAAAATATTTTTTATAGAGAGTTTATCCACTTACTCATTTCCTCTTCTTTCTCGTTGGTTCCGAAAATCACAATAACATCTTTTTCTTTTATCTCGTCGCAATCTTGTAAATCATATATCTTGTCTCCGCTTAAAACAAACGAAATAGTGTTTTTATCTTTTAAAGGTTTTGGTTTTTGCTGCTTTAAAGAGTCTTTTGCTACCTTTCTTATCATTAAAACGCCTTTACCCCCGCAAAATTGCCTTTGAGATACAAGTTCGCTTGAACCAATCTTTTCCAGTATTGAGTAGTAGGCGTTCATTTTCGGACCTCTAACTGCTATGATACCTAGTTTATGCATCAACGAGTAGTGTTCCGTATCGTTATTGATGGCTACCACCTTTTTTATACCGAACTCTTTGGCTTCAAGACACTTTATGATATTTTCCTCGTCATTTTTGGTTGACGCTATAAGCATATCGGCATTTTTTAACCCCTCTTCTTTAAATAGCTGATAATCTCCGTATTTACTATTTATCACGGCAACATTTTCTTGCAATATCTCGGATGCTTTTTGACACTTATTTAAATCTTTTTCTATCAATTTTATATTTATATCGCTATTTTCCGATATGATTTGAGCTATCTCCACCCCAAGCGTATCCGCTCCGAAAATCGCAATATTTTTTATCTCTTTAGGCATTTGAGGGTCTATTGAAGCGCATATCTCTTTTATCTCGTTAACTTCTCCGAAAAGATATACCAGATCTCCTTTTTGGATATTTTCATAACTACTCGGTATAAAAAAATCTTTATCTCTCTCAATGCCTATTATCCTTAGAGTTGACGAATTTATCTCTTCCGAGGCAACCGAGCTTTTTGCCCTTACCGATATAAGTTTTTGCGGAAATTCGCTAAATCTTTTTACATTGTTTGCCTTTGGAAACTCCAAAAGAGCCTCTACCGAATTTGCCGAACTAAAAAACGGAAAAACCGAAGCCGTGATACCAAGCTTCTCTCCGATGGAACTTTTTGAAAAAAAGTCGTTTCTAAGTCTGATAATCTTGCCCTTGACCTGTATAGTTTCATCGGCAATAAGCGTGGAGATAATATTTACCTCATCCACATCGGTCACGGCGACGAAAAGATCATACTCTTTATCCACTAAAACGTCATAAGTTTTCGGATCTTCTATATTTCCCGTGATAGCTAGTATATCTATACTCTCTTGAAGTCTATTTAAAGCGTCTTCGTTTTTATCAATGACTGTAATATTGTGTTTTATGCAAAGTGTTTTAGCAAGTCTAAAGCCGACTCTTCCGGCTCCGGCTATAATAATATCCATATTTTCCTCGATACTTTTTTACAATTATACTATTTTTTTTATTTAGGCTACTATTAAAAAATAA
>JAADDL010000044.1 GCA_013153915.1 Campylobacterota bacterium | reverse complement strand
ACGCCCGGAACATCGGTATTTTTAAATATTATCATTTTACCTTTTGGCTCTATATCAAGATTAAAGCCGTCAACTTTTACGATTCTTTGGACATCATCGCCAAATACGGTACCTCTTACCTCGGTCATCCCCTTGGAAGTACTCAAGTATAAATCCACTCTATTTTTAAATGCACTTTGAGTCGTAGATACTTCGGTAAGTAGCTTTATACCCTTTTCTTTTGCGACAAATTCGGCATTTACATAATTTATCTGCTCTCCCATAGATTCACCAAGAGCACCGACGATAGCAAAAGTAGATAATGAGTCCAAATAATCTGCTATCTCTCCCTCGGCTACAACCTTGATGGTTGAAACGGAAGCTTTATTGAGTTGTGCGGCAAATGAACCCATCTTTTGTATAAGCTCAAGATACGGTTTTACAAATGACGGCATTTTGCTTTCGTCTATCGGAAGATTTAAGGCGTTAGGATAACTACTACCTCTTGCTGCGCTTATGGCTTGAGAAGCGGCTTGAGTTGCTATCTTTTGCTGAGATTCGTATGTATTTGCTCCAAGATGCGGAGTAACGGAGATGTTTTCCAAATCAAGAAGTTTGTTGTTTACGGCAGGCTCTTTTGTAAACACATCTATGCCGGCGTATGCGATTTTACCGCTTTTTATACCTTCGTATAAAGCGTCTTCATTGTAAAGTCCGCCTCTTGCGCAATTTACCAGTCTTACTCCGTCTTTCATCTTTTTTATCTCATTATGCGAGATCATATCGACAGTCTCTTTGTTTTTAGGAGTGTGTATGGTGATAAAATCACACTCTAAAATATCATCAAAATTTTCCGTATATTTTACGCCTAAATCGGTGGCTTTTTTAGGATCTATATAGGGATCGTAAGCTATCACTTCCATTCCGAAAGCTTTTGCTCTTACCCCTACCCTGCTTCCGATGTTACCAAAGCCTATGATACCGAGTTTTTTTTCAAAAAGCTCCACTCCGTACCACTTCTCTCTTTTCCATATTCTATTGAGTTTTAGATCGTTATTTGCATTAGGAAAAGATCTGGCAGTAGCAAGCAGATGAGCCATAGTCATCTCCACTGCGGCTATCGTGTTGGCAGTAGGTACATTCATCACGATGATACCTCTTTTGCTACACCCCTCCATGTCTATATTATCAACTCCGACTCCTGCTCTTACTATAGCTTTCATCTTGGTAGCGTTTTCCAAAAACGCGGAGTTTACAGGAGTAGAACTTCTAGTAATGGCTATATCATAATCTTTCAAATGGTCTAAAAGTTCATCTTTAGGCAAACTTGCGGCGTTAAAAACTTCAATATCCTCTTCACTTTCTAGCATTTTGATGCCTTTTTCATGAATGGCGTCACAAACAATAATCTTCTTTACACCCATATCGAACCCTTTTGTAAATTATCTTTCAATCTCTTTAATATCATACTGTATGTTATATAGTTTAAGTTTTTGGGATATTCCGTTTAGATCGCTTCTATTTTTCGCATCTATATATATCTTGGAGTCTCCAAAGCCTCTTTCTATCACATATTTACCGTTTTCTTCATCTAAAATACGCAAAATACAAAACAAAGAATACTCATCAAGTTTATCTATCGTCAAACTAAATAATTTTTCTCGTTTTTTTTCACGCTGTTTGGTTTTATTTTTTCTGTTTTCGGCATATTTGATCTTTATATATAGATCTGTAACAGGCAACAGGTAATCGCTCTTCTTATAGGAAGATAACTTTTTTGCCCACTGAAGTGTCGCCTTTTTTGTGCTGTTACTATCTTTAACGCCTTGCTCATTAGGTACAAAATCATACACATCGCTATTTGTGCCGCTTATAAGCAAAACAAGCAAAACGGCTACAAATAGCGTTAATATGGCAAATATAGAAAATAGTACCTTTTTTTGCATATTACTTTAGTTGATCTTGTATAATATCTCCAAGAGTCATTTTATCATCTTTATTTATTTCACTAAGCATAGCTTTTTCTTTTATCTTTGCCAACTTTCTGACAGAAAGTCTGATTCTATTTCTATGTCCGTCTATGAAATCAATAACAGACTCAATCTTGTCTCCAACCTTAATATCTTCGATGTTTAAATCACCCAAATCCTCTTTTCTGATTAGAGCGTCAACATTATCTTCAAGCTCAACAAAAACTCCGAAATCTTTTATATCTCTAACCACACCTTCTACTATCTCGTTTACTTTATGTGATTTGGCATATTGTTGAACAGGATTTTCAAGAAGCTCTTTCACACTTAGTGATATCTTTTCATTTTCTCTATCTATTTTAGTGATTTTCACTTCGATATCTTGACCCACCTCGTATAAATCTTTACACTTATCGCTTCTATTCCAAGAGGTGTCTTCGTTGTGCAAGAGTCCCTCAACTCCATCTATCTTAACAAAAGCTCCAAAATTCGTAATGGTAGTGATAACGCCTTTTACAACATCTCCGGCTTTATATTTTTGCAAAAACTCTTCAAAAGGTTTAGGCTTGAGATTTTTTAGACTCACTCTAAGTCTTCTGCTTTCGGTATCAATCTCTATAACTTCCACATCAAGCTCTTCGCCCATTTCTACATACTCTTTTGGATTTTTGATATTTTTATCCCAAGAGATTTCGCTTATATGCAAAAAGCCTTCTATATCGTTGCCAATATCTACAAATACACCGTAAGGCTCTATGTTGCTAACGGTTACTTTTATAACATCCCCTACTTCAAGCTGGTCTTTGATACTCTCCCACGGATCTTCTTGGACCGCTTTGATAGATAGCGATAGATGTCTTTTTTCTTTGTCATATTTTATAGCTTTTACCGCTACGGTTTCACCCTCTTTATATAGATTTGCGGGGTTTACAGGACCTTTGTAGCTTATCTCGCTATAGTGAACAAGTCCGTCCACTCCGCCGATATCTACAAACATTCCGTAAGTAGTTATCTTTTTGATAACACCCTCTACAATCTCATCGCTCTCTAACAATCTATCAATCAACTCTTTTTTCTTTTTTCTCTCATCGTCAAGAAATTTCTTTCTTGAAATTATGATAGATTCGTTCTCTTTGTCGACTTTTATCACTTTAGCTTTTATCTTTTTGCCAACAAGAGCATTTACATCTCTATATGCCGCTTGAGATCTAGGTAGAAAAAATTCGATATTTTCATCATTTTCTACGATAAAACCGCCTCTATTTTTACCTACGACTTTACCCTCTATAACAAGCTCGCTCTCTTCATCGTAGTTTTCTATAAACTCTTTTACTTTCTCTTTTTTGATGGCTTTTTTGTGAGAAACACTTGGTCTTTCATTTCTAAAACCCGTAATAACGACTTTTATCTTGTCTCCGACATTATATTTTACATTGCCGTCACTATCGGTTATTTCGGAGATATTTAATACACCCTCACTCTTTTTGCCAACATCTACCAAAGCTATATTGTCGTTTATCTCAACAATAACACCCTCTACGATATTCTCACCGCTTGTCTCTTTCTTGAAAGACTCCTCAAGCATCGCCGCAAAATCTTCAATATGCTCTTCGCCTTCATTTACCTCTTGATTTGATAGAACTTTCTCGTTCACCTCTGCCATTACACTTTCCTTATAAAAAATTTTAGCCCTTACAAGCTCTAAGTTCAAAAATATCCCCTTTATCTTTGAACTTAAAACTCAAAAAAACCGGCAAAAATCACCGATTATAGAATTATACCATAAACCTTTCTCCTATTATAGCATTAAAATTCTTTTATTTTCCTCATAACTTTTTGAATAATCCAATCGGGCGTTGAAGCACCTGCACTTATACCGCATATATTTTTACCCTCAAACCACTCTTTTTTTAGTTCGTTTTCATTTTCAATAAGATAACTATCTTCGCAATTTGACTTTGATATGGTATATAACTGCTTTGTATTTGATGAATTCTTCCCGCCGACAATAATGATAATATCACACTCTTTTGACAACTCTCGTACGGCTTCTTGATTTTCAAAAGTTGCATTACAGATGGTATTAAAAACCCTAACCTCTTTGCATCTTGGCATAATATAGTTTACAATCTCGGTATATTCCGAAAACTTCCTTGTTGTTTGCGCTATGATAGCAACTTTATTTTGAAAAGATATATCTTCCAAATCTTCAGGCTTCAATGCCACAATAGCACCGTTTTCCGCATAACTCATCACACCTTTAACTTCAGGATGGTTAATGTCTCCGAATATAACTATCTGATAACCTTTTTTACTCATCTCTTCGCAAATCTTTTGAGGCTTTGAGACAAACGGACAAGTAGCGTCAACTATATCAATATTTTTATCTTTTAACTCTTTTAGATTTTCTTTTGTAATACCGTGAGTTCTTATGATAGCTTTTTGTATATTTTCAACTTCTGAAAAATCATTGATATTATTTACATTATATAGTGTCTTTAGTCTGTTTATCTCTTCATTATTGTGTATAAGCGGTCCGATTGTGGTACTATTTGGAGACTCTTCGGCTATCTTTATAGCTCTTTTTACTCCAAAACAAAAGCCGTAATTTTTTGCAAGTTTAATCTCCAATATCAATCCTTGTGATTTTATTTAATATATCCATAAAATTAGGAAAAGAGGTCTGTATGCACTCTATATCTTCCACTCTCATACCGTTTACCAAACCGGCAATAGCAAAACTCATAGCAATCCTATGGTCTCCAAAACTATTTATCGTAGCGCTCTTTAATTTACCGCCGGTTATCTCGTATCCGTCTTCAAACTCTTCGACCTCTATACCGCACTTTTTCAAATTATTTACTACGGTGGATATCCTATCACTCTCTTTTACTCTAAGCTCTTTAGCGTTTTTTACCGTGCTTTTTCCCTCGGCTTGACTCATAGCTATAGACAGTGCGGGAAGCTCATCTATAAGCCAAGCTATATTTTCACTAACTTCCACACCTTTTAGAGGAGAACTCTTAACGATGATATCACCGATTTTTTCATATTTTTCGTCTTTTATCTCATAAGAGATATCCGCACCCATTCTCTTAAGAACTTCAAAAGCCTCTATACGAGTAGGATTTAACAAGACATCTTTCAATACTATCTTAGAATCTTTCGATATAACTGCCGCTACGGCAAAAAAGAAAGCACTGGAAGGATCGGAGGGTATCTTTATCTCAAGAGGTTTCAAAGGTTTTTCAACGGGATGTATATTTATCACACCCTCTTTATCCGTAAAAATATCCGCACCCATGCCTCTTAACATCTTTTCGGTATGGTCTCTGCTTAAATGCGGCTCTTTATAGTATGAAGTTTCATCGGCGGAAAATAGAACCGATAAAATCATCGCGCTTTTAACTTGTGCCGACGCTATGGCACTCTCATATCGAAAAGCTCTTAACTTACTGCCTCTTATGGCGATAGGAGAGAAATTACCCTCCTTGGTGCCGTCAATCTTGGCACCGATGCTTTTTAAAGGAACAACCACCCTTTTCATCGGTCTGCTTGCAAGATATTTATCTCCATGTAGCACGAAAAAACCCTCTTTTGAGGCTAAAAAACCGCAAAATAGCCTCATAGCCGTTCCCGAATTGCCACAATCCAATATGTCGTTCGGTTCATCTATCTTCAAAGGAGGGGTGATTGTAATACGGTTATCGTTTTTATCTATGTTTGCCCCTAATTTTTCAACTATCTTTAGCGTATTTAGCGTATCTTCCGCTTCCAAAAAATTCTCTATCTTAGAAGGCTTGTTGCTAAGCAAAGAAAATATAGCAGACCTGTGAGAGATAGACTTATCGCTTGCGATATTATCTATCTCTATATCAAATCCGCCACTCTTTTCAACTTTTACGAAACTCATCTTATCTCGATGCCTTTTTTGTTTAAATTTTCCAATATAGGCGTCAGTATCGCGTTAACCTCTTCATCATTGAGAGTTTTCTCATCGGATTGAATAATAAACCTAACGGTCAAACTAACCTTATCTTTTAACTGAGGACTTTCAAATATATCGATAGGAAAAACTTTAACTATCTCTTTCGGTCTATCTTTTTCTATAATATTTTTTATATCAAGATAGGAGATATTTTTATCGACCAAAAAGCTAAAATCTCTCTCGAGTGAAGGATATTTTGAGTAACCAACGGCTTTGACATCCCTTATCTCCAGCCTCTCAAAATCAAGCTCACATAGATAACTCTTAAATAGTCCGTACTCTTTTTCATAATCCATATGGACTCTTCCGATATAACCTATATCCTTACCGTCCTTAACGATAACACCGTACTCATACGGTGACATATATTTTGGAGCATTATCACTCTTTCTTATCTCAAACTCCCCTATTACGGATGATATCTTTTGTGCGAAAGTGAAAAAATCTATAACCTTAGGTTTTCCATGATTTCTAAGTGCCGCTCTTTCAACCTCACCGCTAAATATAAAAGAAAATCTCAAACTTTCATCTCTATTTTTATCAAAAACTGTGCCTATCTCAAAAAGTCTGATACTCTTTTTGCCGTATTTTATATTTCTTTGAGCCGTCTCAATCAAACCGATAACAAGAGAACTTCGCAAAGCGTCAAGCTCATTCGTAACGGGGTTTATAAGCTCTTTGTCGTCTTGGACCCTGCTAAGTCCCAAGCGATTCATCTTTTCTCCGTCGGTAAAAACATAGTTAACTATCTCAAAAAATCCGACCGAAGAGGCTTTTTTTCTAAAATCCAACTTTTTCTTGTATTTTTTATAAGCTTCGTTTTGGTTGTTTGATTCGACATACACAAGAGGCGACGATTTGATATTGTCGATACCTACTATCCTCACTATCTCTTCGACGACATCTTGTTGATTTTGAATATCGTGTCTATACAAAGGAACTTCGACGCTCAAAAGGTCAAACTCATCTTTCATTCTTACGACAAAACCTAGATTTTTCAATATTTTTACGATTTCGCTCTTATCTATCTCTTGTCCTATAAGAGCGTTTACTTTGCTTATGTGTATATTGACGACCACTTTTTCTATAGCGTTATCTATGGTTTCGACACCCTTATACCACTTTACATCGGTATATCTATTCATAAGGTGCTTGAAATACACGGAACCAAATCCAAGATCAGGCTCGCTACCTCTGCTGGCGTGATAAAATATTTTATCGTTTTTCTTTTTTATATATTTTCCCGCTCTTGAGATAATCTCGGGGTCGATATAACTCTCTTCAAATATCACCCTCGAATCACCGATACTAGGCTTTAGCTCTTCATCTTCGTCAAAACCTATATAAGATATTTTGTCGGATATTTTTATATACTCTACGCCGTTTTCGTCTTTTTCAAGAGAAATTTCACATTTTTGAGTATCGCTATTTATGAGCTTGTCGCATGAGTAAAGCTTCATAATCACTCCGGTAGAGTGCATAGCGTAAGATCTATAAGCGTCAAATACGTCATCCTCGCCTTTATCCGCAAAAGCGAGTCTTAATTTTAACAAAAGAGGATATTTCATCTCTTCAACGGCAAAGATTCTATACAGCAATGATGATGAGTTTTTCTCTTTGACATTTAAAGACAATATCCTGCCTATACCCAAACTACTATCTTCATCCTCGATATCTTCAACATGATAAATCTCTTTTTCAAAAGATGCCGACAAATCTCTGGCTACACCTAAAATACTTAAACAATCTCCCCTGTTTGCGGTCAATTCTATATCTATAATATCGTCGTTTACGGCATCAAACTCTTTTAACTCTTTGCCGATTTTCAACTCGCCTATGCTTGCGTCAAGTTCCAAAATACCGTCATTGATTTTCGGCAAACCTATCTCTTCGGCGGAACATATCATGCCGTGTGACTCTACGCCTCTTAATTTCGCTTTTTTTATCTTAAAGTTTTCTCCAAGTGTCGCTCCTACCTTGGCTACAGGCACATATTGACCTGCTTTAACATTTTTAGCTCCGCAAACTATCTGAAGAGTTTCGTCTCCTACATCTACTTGACAAACGGAGAGTTTATCGGCGTTTGGATGTTTTTCGCACTCTTTTACAAATCCTACGACCACACCGCTCGGTACTCTAACTTTTTTTAAGCTATCCACTTCCAAACCGATAGAGTTTAAAGTATCGCATATCTTTTCCGTGGATATATCGCTTATATCCATCCACTCGTTTAACCAATTTCTAGTAATTATCATTTAAACTGCTCCAATAGTCTTAAATCTCCCTCATAAAGCGATCTTAGATCGGGGATTTGGTGAAG
>JAADDL010000009.1 GCA_013153915.1 Campylobacterota bacterium | reverse complement strand
GTAGCGCTAAATATCAAAAAGAGTAAAAAGCCCCACTTAACGATATGTATATCGATAAATTTAGAACTATACGCTCCCAAAGGAGAGCATATCATCGACGATACGACAAGCGGGAGGGCGAACTTTATATCAAGCACCCCTCTTTTTAAATTCATCAAACTTGCCGTTACGGTTGTGGAAGTGTTGATAAAAAGCGCTATGGTTTTTGCTACATTAAAACCAAGTCCCAAAAAGTCAAATATCGGCACAAGAGCCACGGCACTTCCGACTCCGCCAAGGGCGAAAAACGATGAAACCGTAAGAGTTATAAAAAAATACTCTATATACTCCGCCATTTTTAGAGTTTTATATCCTTTGCTTTTCCTCCGCTAAATCTAACGACAAGTTTATTTAGCCCACCTATCAAAGCTTTTGCCTTAAACCCCTTAAATCTCAAATACTCCTTTGCCATATTTGAGCGAAAATCGTTAGGACAAGCGCAAACTATCAGCTTATCTGTCGGTAGTTCGTCCAGTCTATCGGGCAATTCGTTATAAGGTATCTTTTTAGCGAAGCTAAAACTCCAAAGATTTGTCTCTATCGGATAGCGTACATCAAGAAGTATCGCCTCTTTTTTATTGAAAAGTTCCAAAAACTCATCCGTTTCTATCTTTGTAGAAACACAATCTTTCAGTGTAGCGCTTTTTATCCAAGCATCAATTCTCTCCATCCGTATCCCCTTTATGTGTGATTTTTTTATCTTTTTTATCGCCACCGTCAAACCCGTAGGCAAACATAGGCACATATATCAAAGTAAGAAGTGTTCCCACTATCAAGCCCCCTACCGCCACATCGGCAAGAGGAGAGAGCCTCTCTAGTCCTACCGCTTGTTCTAAAGCTATGGGTATCATGCCCGCTATCGTACCGAAAGCCGTCATCATTACGGGACGAAATCTAACCGTAACGCTCTCTAGCGCACTTTCAAAAGGCGAGTCGGTTTTTCTGTATTGCTGGTAAAAGTCTACAAGCAGTACCGCATTTTTGATGATGATTCCAAAAAGCAGTAATATTCCGACAAGGCTAGGCATGCAACTTGGCTTTCCAAAAAGCAACATCCCCCAAGCCGCACCTATCATAGATAGAGGCAATACCACTATCATGATGATAGAGAGTCTTACCGATCTATATATCGCTATAAGCGACATCAAAAGGATGATAACGCCTATGGCGATGGCTTTTATCATCCTTGTAAAGCTATCGTTTAGCGATACTATATCTCCCTCTTGAGTTATCTCGTACCCCGTTTTATCTATATGTTCTAAGGCTTTGTTTGCGTCGTCGGTTATGTGAGTTACGGGTCTTTTGGCTCTATATCCGTTTACATCTATGCTATATAGCATCTTGTCTCTTTCTATCTTGGCTTCGGTTAGCCTGTATCGCACTTCGGCAACCGCTTCAAGAGGTATATCGCCCGATTTGGTGTGTATCGGCATCAGTTTTAAAGAGTTGATATTTGAGTTAAATTTACCGTGGAGGTATATCCTCACAAACTGGGTATTCATGGAGGTTAAGTCCGCATTCAAAGAGGCTATTTGTCCTTTTATCGGTATTTGAGCCATTATGCTATAAGGAGTTAAGCCGTAGCTTAAAGCTTTGTTTTTATCGACCGTTATCTCGATTTCACTAAAGTCTTTATCCCAGCTTATGGAGGTACTTGTTAAGCCTTTTATCTTTTCGATGGCTCTTTTTATCTCTTTCGCTTTTTGCGGCAAATTATCGTAAGTGCTGGATTTTACCCGTATATCAAGCGGGGCTTTGATGCTTGAGACCGCCGTTGCTCCAAAATCAAACACATCGGCTCTTTTTATGCCGTATAGTTTATGGAGTTTGTCTCGTATCTCATCTTCAAGTTGCCAAATATCCTTTTTTCTCTCAAATCTATTGACCGCATTGATGGTGATGGTGGCTTCGGTGGGTAGATTTCCGCTACCGAGAGACAAAACACCCGATTCGCTACCGAAAGCTATGGAATTTTTTACGAATACCTTTTGAGAATCGAGCCATTTTAAGAAGGGTTTGAGTTTTTTCTCCGCCTCTTCGGTGGTATCGTTTGCGCTAAAAGCTATCTGAGCCTTGATGATACCCGTATCCATAGGAGGCATAGTGTCTTTGCCGATAAGAGGCATGACGGTTTTTAAAGAGAGTCCCAAAACGACCAATACACCAAGAGTCAAGATGAGTTTTCTTAAAAAAGAAAATCTCCCGTTGGAAAATCTCAAAACACTCTCATAAGGAGCTATGAGTCTTCCGAGAGTATTTTCGTACAGTCTTTCAAACCACTTTTCTATGGCTGTTTTATTAGTGCCGTTTTTGTATAGATATGCCGAAAGTTTAGGTATAAATGTGATGGATAAAAAGTATGATACCAAAAGCGCCACTATCAATGTAGCTATAAGGGGTCTAAATATCTTTTGGGGAAAACCGCCCACAAACATCAAAGGAAACATGATGGCAATGGTGGCTACGGTACCCGCAAATATAGGAGAAAGCACCTCTTTTGTACCCTCTTTGATAGCTGTTTCAAGGTTTTCTTGCATGCTATCAAGATGTCTTTCTATGTTTTCAAGCACCACGACCGCATCATCGACAAGCATTCCAAGAGCCAATATAATAGCCGTATATATGACGATATTTAACTCTCCGCCGCCTAGATACAAGACCGCCATAGTGCCGAAAAAGACCATAGGTATAGATAGTCCCGCGGCGATAATGGCTCTAAAATTGCCGAGAAAAAACATCAACACCAAAAGAGTGTAAATAACCGCATCCCTTAAAGCTTCAAGCATATTGTCGTTGGCGGTTTGGATGAGATTTCTTTGCGTGTCGCTTATCTCAAAGTTTATGTTGGGATACTTTTTTTGTAGCTTTTTTATCTCTTCTCTAGCGCTGTTGCTTACATCAAGCACGCTTCCTCCGGGTGCTCTTTGTATAGCCAAGGCTATAGACTCTTTGGAGTTTCCTATATAGCCCGATGTTCTTTTTTGGCTACTCCATTTAAGAGACGCGATATCTTTTAGCATGATATTAGGTGCTATATAAAGTTTTTCAAGTTCGCTTATTCTGTCCTTTTCTCCATATATGCTTAGAGTAAAAAATCCGTCTTTGCCTTTGATAAATCCTAAGGGAATATCTTTGTTCGTGCCTTTTATAACATTGAAAACGGAGTCGAAGTTTAGTCCGTATTTTTTCATCTTCATAGGGTCTATGTCGATATTGATAGAGCTTTGATATCCCCCGAAAACTTCCACGTTTCCTATATCGGGATTGCTTAAGAGATGGGGTTTTATAAAGCTATCGGCTACTTTTCTGATATCGCTTAAAGATATATTTTTGTTTTTAGGACTTAAAGAGACCACATCCACCGGCAGAGTAAAAGAGCCTACCGTATAGACGGCGGGATTTGCGTCTTTTGGAAGCTTTGCTTTGGCTATCGATAGTGCGTTGCTGACATCTACCGCCGCAGCCTCGAGTCCTTTTGTGTACTCAAACTCCGCTTTTACGATAGAGAAGTTGGGTACATTAATGGAGCTTATATCTCTTACGAGAGAAATTCTTGCTATCTCTTCTTCGATAGGCTTTGATACGGTGCTTGCCGAAACGGCAGCCGTAGCTCCGGGTATCTTTGTGATAACTACCACGGTGGGGTAGTCGCTATCGGGAAATAGGTTTTTCGGCATTTTGATAAGACCGATGATACCCATCACGAAAAAAAGAGCGATGACACTAAAGAGTAGATACGGTCTTTTATAGAAATATTCAAACATTTCTACTCCTTGATCTTAATGCCGCTGATGAGTTTTAAGAATATATCGGGTTTTGCCAAAATGATCTTTTTGCCCTCATAGCCGCTTTCTATCGCCAATCCCTCTTCGCCCGAAGCTAAGATTTTTACTTTAGTTTGCAAAGCGCTATCTTTGTTTACGATAAATATATAGTTTTCTCCTCCGTTTTGTAGCACGCCGCTTAACGGAACTTTTACCGCTTCTTTATCAAAGACAACGGCTTTTATATCCACTTTTTCGCCTTTGCTTTTTGCAGTATCCACATCGGCTTTATATTGCACCAATCCGTTAAAGGTAGAGTTTAAAGACTGAACTTGATAAGTTTTTCCCTGAAAGATTATCTCTTTTAACTTTCGGTTAGAAGGCATATTTATCAGGAGATATTTTCCGTTTTCGCCCGCTATGTAAAGTAGCGGTTGTCCCGGCATGGCAACTTCTCCTTGTGTAGCCGTCGCCTTATAGACCGTGCCGTCTATCGGCGAGCGAAGCGTGCAGTATCCTATCAGTGTTTCAAGTTCGCTTATCTTTGAGCGGTTTATCTTTAGATTGCTTTGTAGTGTTTTTATGGACGCTCTTGTTAGGGCTATTTTGTCTTCTTCGTTTTGATACTGCTCTATGGACGCGCCTCTTACGTCAAGAAGCTCTTTTGTCCTTTTGTGGGTGGAGATTAGATTTTTTAAAGACAGTTTTTTGGCGTCGATATTGATTTTGGTAGAATTTATAGCCAACTTCAAAGCCTCTATCTTATCTTGCAACTCTTTATCGTCAAGCTTGGCGACTATCTCCCCTTTTTTGACTTTATCTCCCGTTTTTAATATTTTTAAAATTCTGCCCGCAACTTTTGTCGATATTTTGGCATCGCTTGAACTTTGGACTGTAGCTAAATATGGCAAAGTCAGTATAACTCTATCCTTTTTCAAAGTCATTGTTTTCACTTTTATCTTATAGACTTTTGCGGAGGCTATTTTAGCTTCTTGGGCTTTTTTCTTTTTTACCGTTTTGACGGCAAATAGTACAAGCCCTACGGCTAACGCTATCCAAATGACGGCTTTTAAGTACTTCATCTTACTATCTCCTTTAAATCGTTTCCGTAAATTACCGCAAGTTCCGCTATATCTTGCCAAACTTTTGCTTTGACTTCATATAGCGAGGCAAAAGAGTTAAAAAGCGCATTTTCGTATCTCAAATACTCCTCTTCGCTCATTCTGCCGTTTTTATACGATATGCGAGCCACTTTGAGTAACTCTTGGTTTATTTTGATACTTTTTTGCGCCAAATCTTCGCTTCTTTTGAGTATTGCCATATCTTTTTCAAGTTTTTTGGCTTTGACGATAAGCGAATGTTTCGTGTCCGCTATCGATAGCATCTCCTTTTCGTAAGCTATTTTGGCTTTTTGGATTTTGGTGCGCTTGGTTTTATCGAAAAGCGGAATGTTTAGATAGAGTCCGATAGAGCCAAATCCCGTATCTATAGATTTGTCGTTGTTATAACCTTTTGCGTAGCTTTTAGAGTAGCCGGCTTTTAGAAAAAGCGAAGGATACAAAGACTCTTTGGATGCTTTGATGCCCAGTTTTTTAGCTTTTAGAGCGGCTTTCATAGGTAGCAACGCAAAAAGTTCGCCCTTTTTGATATCTTCGGTTTTTTTCATTTTGACGCTTTTATCTATCTCTACCCCGCTGATAGTGTAGATAAGGCTTTTTAGTTCGTTTATCTTTGAGAGTATCGAATTTTTCGTTGTTTCTATGGAGTTTAAGCTTTCGTCGATTTTTAGCAAAGATACTCCCGCGGCTCTGCCGTTGTTGACCTTTATGGCGACATCCTCTCTAGTTTTTAGGATGGATTTTTTCTTTGCGTCCAAAGCTTTTAGTAGATTTTCAAGATATTGCAAGTTGGCGTTGGCTCCGAGTATCGTCGCCTCTTTTTGAATGAAGTTTAACTTTTTTTTGTCTATGGCAGCCGATTTTAAGATTGAAGCTTTATCTTTTATGGTGTATAAGGATTTTACAAAAAGAGGAAAGTCAAAAGAAAAACCGACCTTGGTAATATCTTTGCTAAACGGCAAAGGTTCGTTATTGGCCAATAACGAAGTTGTCTCGGTCGGTAAAAAAGGTCTTAGACTAGAGGGTCTATTGAAATGTTCATAAGATAGACTGCCGTATAGCTTAGGATATAGCGCATCTTTTGCCAATTTTTTATCGATATTTGCGTTCATAATATTCATCACATCTTTTTGTACGGAGGGTTGTTTAGAAAGCGAATCGAATAGTTCCGTTATGGTTATGGCGTTTGCGGCAATCGTCGCTATCGTCAAAAATACGTAGATTTTTTTTAGCATCTATTCTCCTTGTAACATTTTGAGTAATTTTTTGTAGATATATCGAGCTATCGTATCAACGTCGCAGTCATCGCAAACATCTCCGTCAAACTCGTTTTGGACTCTTTGTCTTAGGTCTTTAGTGGTGATAAAAAGGTTGATGGTTCCCACTATCATAAAGTGTATCACTATGGGGATAACTTCTACGAAATAGCCCTCTTTTTCCCCGTTTTTTAATATTTTATTTAAAAGAGAAAATATCTTTTTAAGTCCGGCAAACATATCTTCGGGCAGATTTTTGCCTCCGCTACTAAGTTCTGCCAACATTAAAGAGGGAAGGTGAGGATTTTTTTGAGCGAAAGAGGCGAATGTATATATGAAAGATTTTAGCTCCTCTTTGGGATTTTGACATTTTGCGCTTTCGTTTTTTATGGTTTTTTGGATATCGTCAAGCAGTTTTTTAACTACGGTTTCATAGAGGGTAGCTTTATTTTTGAAATAATAGTAAATCATCGCTTTATTGATGTTTGCGTCTTTTGCGATATGCTCTACGCTTACTCCGTCGTATCCGTTTTTGGCAAATAGATTCATTGCCGAATAGATAATAGTTGTTTTGGTTTTTGTCGAATCTCTCCCTGCGGACATATTTTCCCCGATTAACTAACTATTTAGTTAATTATACAAACTATACGATTAATTTTTTATTAATAGAAATTTTTATAGCGAATATGTTTGAGTAGGCTATCAAAGATAGCCTACGAATCGCTCTTTTTTTCGTTGATTAGTCGGTTTAGGGCTTCAAAGAGTTTTTTGGAGTTTATTTCTATCTCTTTTGTGGTATTTATCAATTCTTCGGATTTGTTTAGTATATTTCCGGAAGAGATGATTTGCAATACTTTTTTTATCAAATCGTGAACATTTTTGTGAGGAGCGTCTATCTCTTTGTATGATGGATATTTGCCGAAACTATTTTTGCCTTCTTTACTATTGTACCATTTTCCAAATCTACACTCAGAGGCATCCGTGACTTTTATGGAGTCGTCTTCTTTGAAAATAGAGAGATTTGATTTTGCTTTAAATATCATATGGTCTATCTTGGATAGAGATATGAAAAGTTCGTCGGCTATATCTTCGTTTTTTCTTTTTGTGATTATAGAGTTATCTATAAGTTTATTTAATGTTGTCGTAAACTCATAAAGTTTTTCTGTCGATTGAGATGTGATTTGTTCTGTTTTTTCATTGTTCTCAAGCATGGCGTTAGAGTTTTGTTTGAGTATATTGATATTCATCTCAACTTCACCCGTAGCCTTTTGGGTTCTTTCGGCTAGCTTTCTAACTTCGTCTGCTACTACCGCAAAACCTCTGCCGTGTTCGCCCGCCCGAGCAGCCTCTATGGCGGCATTTAACGCCAAAAGATTTGTTTGGTCGCTTATATCTTTGATTAAAGACATAACATTGCTTATCTCTTCGACATTATGATTTAGCTGTTCGGAGCTTTCTTTGGATGTTTGCATCATTTGAGCTATATTGTTGATATTTTCGACTATTTCGTTTGTGTTATTTTGTACTTCCGAGACAATTTGCTCGGTTTTTTCGTTTATTTGATTTATCTCTTTTATACTATCCATATTTGTACTTAGAGTATTTTGCAGATCGGTAGAATCTTGTATTGAGCCGTCTATTAGGTTGTCCGCTACCGATATGAAAAGTTTGCTTTTTTTAAGATTTTCATTGGCTTTATGTTCGCTCTCTTTGGCAAGATTTGCCTCTTTTTCGGCATTTTTTGCTATATTTTCCACTTTGTCGAGAAATTTGTTAAAATTGCTTGCGGTTTGTCCTATCTCGTCATTTGTATTTATATTAAGTCTTTTTGACAAGTCGGCTTCTCCCTCGCTTAACTCTTTTGCTAAAGCGTTTAAGTTGTTGATAGGTTTTACGACAACAGCTTTTATCATATACATCAAGATAAATAAGATAAGTATATCAAGGGCGAGCATTACGACTATTTGTACTTCCAGTGCGGATTTGGAATTTTTTATTACAGAGTGTATATGGGTAGGTGTTTCGCCAATGATGGCGTATCCGACGATATTTCCCGAAAAATCTTTTATAGGATGCTTAACCACGAAATAGCCGTTGTATATTTGATATGGATTTTTCGATAGCAAGTTTATATTTTGAATATCTTTAAAAAATTCTTTGTCTATTGCCGATTCTTTGACCGCAAGTCTATAGTTACTACCCAAAGTCGGAGCATTTTTTAATGAGGTGGCTATATTTAGGTATTTATTGTCTATAACTATAACTATATCGATATTGGAATCTTTTTTTGCGTCTTTAACTATCGAATTTA
>JAADDL010000127.1 GCA_013153915.1 Campylobacterota bacterium | reverse complement strand
CCGGATACCAACGATAAACACTCCTCTTTGCATAGTCCGATATATGATAAATTTGTATGCAAAGGGTGCCACTCGCATAAAAGAAATGAAAATGATCTTTTGATATTTAAAGCGATGGATGACAAAGAGGACTCCAAAGAGTGCATAAAGTGTCATATGCCTTATATTCCGGGCGGCAATGAGAATATGAATAAAAGGGCAAGAACAAAACATAGAAGTCACTATTTTGCCGGTATTCATAATGCCGAAATGAGAGAAAAAAGCGTAGATATCAAACTTGATGTAGATAAGGATAGTATCACTGTAACTCTAAAAAACAAGATGTCTCATCCTCTTATAATTCAACCCGCAAGAGAGATGTATCTAAGGGTTCTTGTAAAAAGAGGGGATAAAAATATATGGAGCAATGAAAAAGATAAAAATTCATACTTCAAATATGAGTATTTAAAGGGTAAAAAGGATATAGTTATACCGTATGATGCTACAAGTTATAAGTGGTACAATAACCTTGAAGGCAATAGTACTAAAGTATTTAAGTATAAAGTACCGAATTTGAAAAGTAAAGATAGAGTTGAAGCATCTTTTTATATGGTAATAGCCAAAAAAGATTGTCTTGATGATGTAGGGTTGAACGGAAATGAACTCGGGGATGCTTTACTTGCTAAAAAAGTTGAGAAGATAGTTAAATAGGGGAAAATATGAAAAAAAATGTACTTATACCGGCGTTTTTTTTGTTGAGTTTGGTATATTCTGCAACAAACGCTGAAGATAACCTCGCTATGCAGGTGTTTAAGGGATATTGCTGGGGGTGTCACCACCAAACGGCACAAGCTTTCGGACCCTCTTTTAAAGAGATAGCAAACAAAAGAAAAAAAGATGAGATTATAGCCCAGATAACTGACCCGAAAGATATGTATAAAAAATTAGGATATAAAAGAAACTCAATGCCGGCATTTAACGACTTAAATGCTAGCCAGTTAGACGCTATCGTTACCTATATATTAAGTTTTAAGGATAAAAAATGAAAAAAATAGCTTTTGTTTTATTAATATCTTTTGTCTCCATGCTGTTTGCTAGGGATAAAATATTTGTTGTAGAGAGAGAAAATTCCGCACTTGCCGTGATAGACCACAATCTTTTGACAAATGAGATAAAAAATATGCATAACTTCAACCATGCGGTTGTAAAATTTAGAGATAAAGACGGATATGTTATCACAAGAGACGGATATGTTATAAAATTCGACCCTATAAAAGAGGTAAAGGAAAAAGAGTATAGAACGAGTAAAAGCGCCATAGGATTTGTGATAGGTGAAAACTTTTTGGCAGTGGCAAACTACGACAATAAAACCGTAGAGATACTCAGCAGGGATTTGGAGCCGTTGCAAAGCATTAAGACCGGAAGCAGAAATGTCGGCATAAAGCTGTATAAAGATTATCTGATATTTGAGTGTATGGATAGCGACCAGATTTGGGTAATGAAAAATATAGCCAAAAAGGGCAAAAAACCTCACTTTGTAGAGTATATCAAGTTTAAAAATGTAGGAAAAGTTCCGTTTGACGCTTTGATAGATAAAAATCTCTATGTAAGCGGTTTTTTTAACTCTCCGTATCTTGGTGTCTTAAATCTCGATACGATGGAATACAAGATTGTTCCTTTGAATTTAGGTAAAAAAGATAGGATATTAAAAGTGCCGCATTTTGGATTTTGGAGTGTTTCTAAAGGGTACTTTTTTATACCTGCGGTAGGCGCAAAAAAAGTTTTTGTATTTACTCACGACTTTAAACCCGTAAAATCTATAGATGTTATAGGAAATCCCGTATTTACGTCTTTAAGTCCAAACAAAAGATATTTAGCCGTTACTTTTAGCGGAAAAGATTTTCCAAGAGTTCAAATAATCGACACAAAAACTCTAAAAGTGATAAAAAACTTTAAATTCGGAGGAATGGTGCTACATGTTAGATGGTCTAGCGACGGACGACATCTATATATCTCCGTAAACGGAAAAAATGAAGTCTTGGCGTATAATGTCAATGGTTGGTGGAAACACTTTATGTGGCCCGTGCCTAAGCCTTCGGGTATATTTATCTACCAAATCAAAGGTAAATATTAATAATGTTAAGAATTTCCAACCTTATAGACTCCGTTCTTAACGACAAAAAAAGTAGAAATCTTGATGGTAGTATCGTAATTTGGAATTTTACCAACAGGTGTAACCTTGCTTGTCGTCACTGCTATTCTTACGCGGACGCTAATTCTAAAGACGCCTTGAGTACCGAGTTTATCTTGGATGCGATAGACGACTTAAAAAAAGCGAATGTCAAATTTGTCATCTTTAGCGGCGGAGAGCCTCTGATACGAAAAGATATCTTTGATATAGCAGATACTATGAGAGATAGGGGTATCATAACATACCTATCGACCAACGGACTTTATGTTAATGAAAAAAATGTAGATAAGATAATAGAAAAATTTAACTACATAGGCATCAGCATAGACGGTATCGGAGAAGTTCATGACGCGTTTAGAGGTTTAAAAGGGGCTTTTGAAAAAAGTATTGAGGCTATCAAGCTGATACAAAAACATGGAGGAAACGCCGGTATAAGATTTACCATGACGGCTGAAACTCAAGATAGTTTTTACGATATTTTTAAACTTGCCGAAGATATCGGTGTCGATAAGCTTTATCTTTCACATTTGGTATATAGCGGTCGAGGACTTGATAATCTAAAGATGGATTTAACCAAAGAGAAGAGGTTGGAATTTGTAAACTATATCATAGATAAAGCTTTGGAGTATCAAAAAATAGGCAAAAAGATAGATATAGTCACCGGTAATATGGAGATGGACGCTATTTTGCTAGTTGAAAAATTTTCAAAGATATATCCCGATAAAAAAGATGAAATGTTAAAAAGAGTTAGAGCTTGGGGCGGAAATAGCGCCGGAGTTAGACTTGGCAATATCGACTGGGAGGGTAGAGTAAAGCCCGATCCGTTTTTTCCGTTTTTCATCGGAGATATGAAAGAGAATAGTTTTGATAAGATCTGGTTGGATAAAGATAGTGAAATTCTTGAAAAATTGAGAGAAAAACCGAGACAATTAGGCGGAAAGTGTAAAGATTGCGGAGTTTTGGATATTTGTAACGGAGGTAGCAGAAGCAGGGCGTATGCCGTTAGTGACGGAGATCTTTGGGCTGAAGATCCGTCGTGCTATCTAAGAGATGAGCAAAGAGAGGGGATTTGATGGGAAAAGTTTATTTGACGGGTGCGGGACCAGGAGACATAGAGCTTTTGACCGTAAAAGCTTTAAAAGCGGTACAAAAAGCGGATGTTATCATATACGATAGGTTAGCAAACCCCGATATTTTAAAAGAGGCGAAAAGTGGTTGTGAGTTTGTGTATGTCGGAAAAGAGGATGGCAGACACACATTGCCTCAAGACGAGATAAACGAAACCATATATCAAAATGCTCTAAAAAACGATATTGTCGTTAGATTAAAAGGCGGAGACCCTTTTGTTTTCGGAAGAGGCGGAGAAGAGGGTATTTATCTAAAAGAAAGAGGTGTGGAGTTTGAGATAATACCCGGTATCACTTCCGCCGTAAGCGTTCCCGCGTATGCGGGTATTCCCGTGACTCATAGGGGTATAGCGGTCTCTTTTAAAGTTATCACAGGACACGAATCTCCAAATAAGCCGACTTCACAGATAGATTGGGACTCTTTAAAGAGTGACGATACTATTGTATTTTTGATGGGACTTCATAATCTCTCTAAAATATCATCCAAGCTTATAGAAATCGGCAAACCCAAGGACTATCCGGTTGCCGTAATAAGCAAAGGAACTTTAAAAGAGCAAAAAGTAGTCGTCTCTACACTCGAACATATCGCTAAAGACGCCAAAGAATTACCTACACCGGCACTGATAGTGGTGGGTAGGGTCGTAGAGTTAAGAGATAAGTTGGATTGGTTTAACTCTTAGTTTGGCGATTGAAAAATCTCTTAACCTTTTCGTCAAAAAATTTCATCCTCGCTTTGCCTTTTGGCATTTTATCTCTTAAGTTTTTCATATCCTCTAAAAATTTGTCTATATCTTTAGGGATATGGTTTTGAATGTATCGTCTAAGATATTTGGCTACCGCGGGAGAGGCGCCTGAAGTAGAGACGGAAACGACCAAATCCCCCTTTTTGATGTATGACGGAAATATAAAATCGCAATATTTGATAGAATCCACGCTGTTACATAGGATATGTTTGCTTTTAGCTTCATTGTAGATATCTTTTTGAAGGTTTATATCATCAACCGCCACTATCGCTATGTCGTATCCGTCGATATCGTTTTGTCGGTATTTTTTGACGATGATTTTTAGTCCGTTGTCGTTGGATAACTCTTTTATTTCTTTGGAGATTTTATCTGCAAGGATAGTTATATCTTTTGTAAAATCAAGCAAATGAGAGAGCTTTTCAAAAGCGATTTTTCCGCCCCCTACTACCAAAATCTTTTTATTATCCATCTTTAAATAAGCGGGAAAGTAGCTCATAAAACCTCTTTTTTAACTGTATTATAACATAGTTTTAGATAAACTTTCTCAAATAGTAAAAAGGCTTTATATGAGAGATAAGATTTTGTATGAAATTCAAAAGAATTTTCCTCTTTCTCCAAGACCGTTTGAGAGTATTGCAAAGAGTTTGGATTGTAGCGAGGAAGAGGTTTTAGATATCGTTAAGAGTGAAAAAGATAAAGGTACGATTCGTCAAATCTCGGCGATATTTGATACCAAAAGGTTGGGATACCGATCTTCTCTCGTGGCTTTTAAAGTGGATGAAAATGACATAGATAATGCGGTAGAAGTTATAAATTCGCATCCGGGAGTTTCTCACAACTATGAAAGAGACCATGAGTTTAATATCTGGTTTACCATAGCCGTACCACCCGATAGCAAGCTCGGATTAGAAAAGAGTATCTCTTTGCTTAGCGAATTATCAAACGCTAAAGAGTATATAGCTTTACCCACCATAAAGCTTTTTAAGATAGCGGTAAAGATGGATACTACGGGAAAAGCTCCAAAAAAAGAGAAAATCAAAAGAAGAGTGCATAAAGATATAGAGATTAACGATTTGCATAAAAATATCATAAAATATGCGCAAAACGATATAGAGATAACAAAAGAGCCTTTTAAAGATATGATTGAAAAGATAGGCGTATCGTATGAAAAATTTTTTGATATCCTTGATGAATTAAAAAATGCCGGAGTGATGAGAAGATATGCGGCTATACTAAACCATAGAAAAGCCGGTTTTAACGCAAATGCTATGGTAGTTTGGGATATCGATGAAGAGATTGCTCAAGAGATGGGAGAAAAGATAGCCTCTTTTAGTGCGGTTAGCCACTGCTATCTTAGGCCGAAATATCCAAATTGGCCGTATAATCTTTTTTCTATGGTTCATGGGAAAACAAAAGATGAAACCGACGCTATAGTCAAAGAGATGGAAAAAGAGGTTGTTTTTCACTCAAATAGATACCTGTACTCTTCAAGAGAATTTAAAAAAGTAAGAGTAAAATACTTTACGGATGATGTGTATAAATGGGAAGATAAATTCGTAACCGATTTAGAGGCATAGATGAAAAAGATACAGATCAAAAATAATTTAAAAAAGATTCCTATTTTTGATTGTTTAAATGATGATGAACTTGAGTTGTTGTCGTCTATTTCCAAATTGCAAGTATATCCTAAAAACAGCAATATTTTTTATGAAAAAGATAAGCTTGAGTATATATATTTTTTGACCGAAGGTGAAGTGAAACTTTATAAGGTCGATAGATTTGATAATGAGATTTTTTTAAATAAATTACACAAAAACTCTTTTATATATACGGTATCAAATCTATGTGCCAAAGATGATGAGGCTTTGGGGGTGTTTTATAGTGTCGAAACTGTAAAGGAGTGTGAAGTTTTATTGATCGATGTCAAGAAGTTCAAATCCTTGTTTTTAACAAAGCCAGAAATTTTAAGAAGAATACTCGAAGAGTCTTATAAATCTATACTTCAACTACAATTTATAGTCAACAGGGATATAGTTTATGACGGTATGGCAAAGGTGGCTAATATGCTTTGTAACGATTTAGACTCATTCAATAGTATGAAAAAGCATGAGATAGCATACTCGTTGCATCTTCAGCCCGAAACACTCTCAAGGATATTGAAAAAGTTGGTTAGAAATGAGTTGATAGAGGTTATAAACGGCAAAGTCTTTATCAAAGATTTTAACGCTTTAAAAGAGATATACGAGTAGGATTGAAAATGATTTTAACAAAGATAAGCAGCAAGATAAACTTCATCGGCGGAATGCTCTCACTCATAGTGATAACAAACGTAGTCTTAACCATATATTTAAATAAAAAACAAGAGGGCGACTCATATATCATCAATATAGCGGGCCGCCAAAGAATGCTCTCTCAAAAGATAACCAAAGAGATATTTTACTCTAAAAGCAGTGAAAATTTTGATTTTCAAATTTTAAACGACGATATAGAGACATTTGAGAAAAATCTATATATTTTGATAAACGGCAATAAAAAGTTAAATGTATATAAGCCGCCAAACAGGGAGATAAAAGAGAAACTCGATCAAGTTTTGAAAATATGGATACCTTTCAAAAAAACGATACAAGAGGTTGAAGAGTATGAAAGGGACATCAAGAAAGACAAAGAGATTATGATGAATAGTTTTGATGATCTTCTAAAAATCTCCGATAAAGTGGTCAAAGCTATGGTGAAGGAAAATCTGCCGGGTCATTACATAGATCTTTCCGGTCGCCAAAGAATGCTCTCTCAAAGGATGGGCTTGTATCTTGTTAGATACCTTGATACTTCTTCTCAGAGCTATTACTATACATACTATGAAGCTATGAAAATGTATGATAGAACACTGATGTCTTTTACAAAAGATTCTTTGATAAAAAATAGAAAAAAATTAGATGATATTGTGCTTCAAAATTATCAATATTGGAAAAATTTTAAAACTTATATAGAAAATCTCATTGCAAAAGAGAATAAAATACAAAAAGGTATAGAGTATATACATAAAACTAATGTCAAACTCTTAAAAACTATGGATGAAGCGGTTTGGCTTTATACGGAATACAGCGAAGCAAAGAGTGATTTTATTAAAAATTTCTTATATATCTCCGGGATGTTGGCTCTTTTAATTATTTTTTATACATATTTTACCGCAAAAGCACTGGAAAGACATGTTAAAAACTTTGTTGAAAAAGCAAAAGAGTTATCCGATATAGACCCTATTAAACAAAATACTCCTTTAAGAGTCGAGGTTTGCGGAGAGGATGAGCTTAAAGAAGCCTCAACTCATATTAATAAATTTGCCGATAAAGTTAGAAATGCACTCGAGTATTCCAATGAAGCGCTAAAAAGAGCGGAACTCGCGGCAAAAGAGTTACAAATCATAGCTGATGAAGCAGAATTGGCTCTTAAGGAGCTGGGTGTAAAAGATAGGAAAAATTTCGGTAAAAATATAGACGCTACGGAAGATATAGCCATAGAATCTGCCGAAAGTTTGATACATGTCTCTAAAATGATACAAAGGCTTAAAGATAATCTTTCAAAGATTATCGAAAACTATCCCGATAAGTAGATTTTGTAATAAAAAGTTTAGTTTTTTATATTAATTTTCATCTTTTTGTTTTCTTGACTTAAGTCATAGAAATGTTACTATCTATAGTGCTAAAATATTCTCACACAAATTTAGAAGGAGAAAATATGGCACTTTCAAGAAGAGATTTTCTTAAAAGTTCAGCCGCGGCTAGTGCTGCAGCAGCTATCGGTATGAGTATACCGAGTGAAGTCGAAGCTGCAGCAAATCAAGCAGAAGCGGGCTGGAGATGGGATAAGGCCGCCTGTCGTTTTTGCGGTACGGGGTGTGGTATCATGCTCGCTACCAAAGGCGAAGGTTTAAACAGGAGGATAGTAGCCGTCAAAGGTGATCCTGCCGCTCCGGTAAATAGAGGTTTGAACTGTATCAAAGGTTACTTTAACGCTAAGATAATGTATGGTGCCGACAGACTCAAAACCCCTCTACTTAGAGTAAACGAAAAGGGTGAGTTTGACAAATATGGAAAATTCAAACCCGTATCTTGGAAAAGAGCGTTTGACGAGATGGAAAAACACATCAAGTATGCTCTTAAAAAAAGTGGTCCGGAGGGTGTTGCCGTATTTGGTAGCGGTCAATACACTATCACCGAAGGTTATGCCGCTCAAAAGATGATGAAAGGCGGTTTTAGAAGTAATGCGATAGACCCCAACGCTAGACACTGTATGGCAAGTGCGGTTGTGGGATTTTATCAGACATTCGGTATAGATGAGCCAAGCGGTTGTTATGATGATATAGAACTAACCGACACTATCATAGTTTGGGGTTCAAATATGGCGGAGATGCACCCTATACTTTGGTCAAGATGTACCGATAGAAAACTAAGTGATCCGGATCGTGTAAAAGTTGTAAGTATCCAAACTTACACCCATAGAACTTGCGATTTGGCTGATGATACTATCATATTTAGACCGCAAACAGACCTTCTTTTATGGAACTATGTAGCTAGAGAGATAGTTTATA
>JAADDL010000111.1 GCA_013153915.1 Campylobacterota bacterium | reverse complement strand
TAGCAAAAGAGCTTTTAGGTATTGAGCCGCCTGAAGCGACATTTTACATATGGCTTGAAGTGCAAAACGATATAGAGTTTACAAAAGAGCTTTATAAGAAGAAAAATCTAAAAGTGATCCCCGGAAGTTTTCTCTCAAGAGACAATCAAGGCAAAAACAGCGTCAGAATAGCGCTTGTGTATGATGAAGAGAAGACTAAAGAGGCGCTTAAAAGATTGAGAGATTTTATCAAGGATAAGAAGAGTTGAGCAAATTTCATTTTATAGGTATCGGAGGCATAGGGCTTTCGGCAATGGCGAGATTTTTGAAAAAAGAGGGACACGACATAAGCGGGTCGGATATGAGAGAGAGTGATATCACTCAAGAGTTAAGAGATGAGGGTATAAGCGTTTTTGTACCTCACGATTTTAAAAATATTACTAACGATTTGGATTATGTTATATATTCCGCCGCAGTAAAAAAGGATAATGTTGAGTATAAAAGAGCCGTAGAGCTCGGTTTGAATGTCTTAAGCAGAAAAGAGGCTCTTAAAATCATACTGCATGATAAAGAGGTGTATGCGGTTGCCGGCGCTCATGGCAAAAGTACAACAAGCGCCATACTCGCCTCTTTGATAGATGCCAGTATGCTAATAGGCGCAAAAAGCAATCAATTCGGCTCAAATATGAGATATGTAAAAGGTAATAAAATAGTCTTTGAAGCCGATGAGAGCGATGAGAGTTTTTTAAACTCAAATCCCTACTTGGCTATCGTTACAAATTGCGAACCCGAACATATGGAGTACTACGGGCATGATTTGGATAGATTTTACGGAGCGTATGAAAAGTTTTTAAAGATAGCAAAGATTAGAGTGGTAAATGCGGAAGATGAGTTTTTGAAAAGTTTAGACTTAAAGACTATAAAACTTTATCCCTCCAAAGATATCAAAAATATAAGATATATTGTAAAAGATGCCAAGCCGTACACTCTTTTTGAGTTGAAAGATTTTGGCGAGTTTACGGTATTTGGGCTTGGAGACCATATAGCGTTAGACGCCTCTTTGGTTATATTGGCGGGTTTGGCGCTTGGGTATGACGCTGATTTTATAAGAGAGAGGTTGAAAGATTATAGAGGGATAAAAAAGAGATTTGACATACTTTTAAGTGATGAAAAAAGAGCTATCGTAGATGACTACGCTCATCATCCTACCGAGATAGAAGTGACTTTAAAATCCGCAAGAAATTATGCTAAATTGATGGGATATAAAAATATAAGGGTTATTTGGCAACCTCATAAATACTCAAGAGTGCTTGATAATCTTGAAAAATTTAAAACATGTTTTAAAGAGGCGAACGAACTTACTATACTGCCCGTTTGGAGTGCGGGAGAGAGTAAAGTGGATATAGATTTTGAAGAAATTTTCAAAAGATATAAACCTAAGTTTGCCGATAAAGTCAAAAGAGAAGATGATAAGATAGAGCTTATAAAGAACGATAGTTGTATCGAGAAGCTTGAGAGCGAACTTATCATAGGTTTCGGAGCAGGAGATTTGACCTATCAGCTTAGGGGAGTCGGATGAGAATTATCCTTTTCTTGATAGTGATTACTATCTTGCTTCTTATCTACTCTAACGAGTCTATAACGCCACGCATAAAAGCCCTCTTTAGTATCTTGCTGGTACTCCTTGTGGCTACCGGATACTTGTATGAAAAGGATGTGGAGAAAAAAGAGGCTTTAAATATGAAAAAATTGGAAGCTTTTATGCAAAATAGAGATCTTGTCTGCACGGGAGGCGTTTTGGTAAACAATAAAACATTCTCATATCTAAGCGGCACTATGACCTTTTCTCCCAAGCCCGATAATGTAAAAGATAAAGGTTTGATTATCAGCATAAGCGACTGCAAGATAAAAAAGAGGTAAGTTTTGCAAGATATTGTCAAAAAGCTTGACCTTTTCGAATATATTGAGAAATTTTATACATTTTTTTCAAGAAAAAAACCTCTTTATATTGAGGGAGATACCGCAAGACATTTAAAATATATTAACGAGTTATCAAAGATTGACTTCAAAGCCCCTAAAGGGGTTTGCGATTTGGATGAAAATTTAATCCACCTAAAAAAGATGGGTACTTTGAAACTTTATGAGATATATGAATTTATCAAAATCGTAAATTACTTTGCATATCTTAAAAAGTTAAATCTGGAAGGATTGTTGCAAGAGTGGTTAGGTGGTATCGATATACCCAGAGAGATAGACGAAATAAGGGGATTTTTTGATGAAAAAGGGGAGTTAAGAAGTGATATTGACGAAGAGTTTTTAAGCGTAGAAAATCAGTTGGCGAAAAATAGGGAAAATCTAAAATTGTCTCTTAGAAGGATTATGGATTCTTCTAAGATAAGCCCCTATTTGGTAGATCGGCAAATACACTATATAAACGATGAAGAGTCTATTTTGGTAAGGGGCGGTTTTAACCATGTTTTAAAAGGAAGCGTTATAGCTAGAAGCAGTAGCGGTTTTTTTTATGTTTTGCCCGAATCCGTAAAAAAGCTTAAAGATAAAGAGGCTGAATTTTTAAGCAAAAAAGAGGAGATTAAGCATAGATACGAAAAACTTATCTCAAAAATTTTCTTTAAATATTTAAAATTTTTAAGATACATAAATAGAGAATTTGATAGATTTGACCACTACCAAGCAAGGGTTTTTTTCTCTAAAACCTTTGATTATCAATTTTTGTTGCCTAGTAAAAACAAAGATATTATCATCAAAGATTTTAAACATCCCGCCATCAACGATCCAAAGCCTATAACGGTTGAATTTAAAAAGAAAATATTATTTATCACGGGTGTAAACGCAGGCGGTAAAACAATGCTTTTAAAGTCGATACTCTCAAGTGTTTTTTTATCAAAATATTTAATCCCTATGAGTATAGATGCCGCAAACTCAAAAGTCGGAAGTTTTAAAAAGATAGTTGCCATACTTGACGATCCTCAAAATGTCAAAAACGATATCTCAACATTTGCGGGCAGGGTAGGAGAGTTTGGAAAGCTTTTCGGGATAAACGACGCTATAGTCGGGGTGGATGAGATAGAACTAGGTACCGATAGCGATGAGGCGGCGGCTTTGTTTAAAGTAGTTTTGGAGGAGTTAATAAAAAAAGATATAAAGATTATCGTTACGACTCACCACAAAAGACTCTCCTCTATGATGGCTTCTCTTGATGAGGTGGAGCTTTATGCCGCTTTGTATGATGAAAAAAACAGAGTTCCAACTTATGAGTTTTTAAAGGGTACTATCGGTAAAAGTTACGCTTTTGAGACTGCTTTTAGATACGGCATACCGGTAGGTATAGTCCAAAAGGCAAAAGAGCTTTACGGCAAAGAGGAGAAAAATTTAAACGACCTTATACAAAAAAATATCGAATTGGAATTGGAGTTAAAAGAGAAAAATAAAAGGTTGTCCGTTGAGTTGGATAGGGTTGAAAAAGAAAAAGACGCCCTAAAAGAGTTAAAACACAAATCTCAAGAGGAGATAGATAGGGTGGTAAACTCTTATGAGATGAAGTATAAAGAGTTGATAGGCGAAGTTAAAAAAATCGCCAAGCAAAAAGATACGAAAGATATACATCGCTCTTTAAATAAGATAGATAAGATAAAAAAAGATATAAAGATAAAAAAAGTTTCTCCCAAAGAGGATATCAAGGCGGGAGATAGCGTCAAATACGGTAATATCAAAGGGGTTGTACTGTCCGTAAAAAAAGATGAGGCGCTTGTTGATTGTGACGGAGTCAAGATGAGAGTGCCACTCGGTAAACTTAAAAAAAGCACCGTTTTAAAGAAAAAGAAAAAACTTAACACAAATATAAAGGTGCAAAAACCGCAATCCTCATCCATAAAGATAGACTTGCACGGATTAAGAGCCGAAGAGGCGATAGAGAAGCTTGATAAATTTCTCTCGGACGCTTTGATAACGGGTTATGATGAAGTTTTGATAAGCCACGGTATAGGTACGGGCAAACTAGCTTATGCGGTCAAAGAGTTTTTAAAAAGACACCCCAAGATAAAGAGTTTTGAAGATGCTCCCATAGGGCTTGGGGGTTATGGCGCTACGCTTGTGAAACTATAAAGGAAAGATATGGAGTTAAAAGAGTTATTTTTTAAATTGTTGTCATTTAAGTCTATAACTCCCGATGATGACGGAGCTATGGATTTTATAGAGGATTATATGAAAGATTTTCAAGCCGTTAGGGTGGATAAGGAGGGGGTTAAAAACCTCTTTTTGTATAAAAGGTTTGGAGACGGGGAGCATCTGTGTTTTGCGGGACATATAGATGTGGTGCCTCCCGGTGAGGGCTGGAGTGAAGATCCTTTTACCCCTGTTGAGAAAGGGGGATTTGTTTATGCCAGAGGCTCTCAAGATATGAAAAGCGGTGTGGCGGCTTTTTTGAAAGCTTGTAAGGATACAAAAGAGTTCAAAGGAACTTTGTCGATGCTTCTTACAAGCGATGAAGAGGGGGATGCGTATCATGGTACGATAGAGGTGTTGAAATATCTAAAAGAGGAGGATTTTCTACCCGATTTTACCGTAGTTGCCGAGCCCACTTGCGAAAAAGCTTTCGGAGATACTATCAAGATCGGAAGAAGAGGCTCGATAAACGGTATATTGAAGCTTTACGGCAAACAAGGGCACGCCGCATACCCGGAAAAATCCGTCAATCCCATAGAGTTGATAGCGCCGGTGCTTCCTAAGATCGCAGGAGTAAATCTTGATAACGGCGATGAGAATTTTGCCCCTAGTAAATTTGTCATCACCGATATAAGGTCGGGTTTGGAAGTGACGAATGTAACTCCGGGAGATTTGAAGATGATGTTTAATATACGAAACTCCACAAAAACTACAAAAGAGGATGTAAAGAGTTTTGTGGATAGAAATTTTCAAGGTTTGAAGTATGACTTAAACCTCTCTCAAACCGCCAAGCCGTTTGTAACAAAAAGGGACTCCAAAGTAGTTAAAAAACTCTCAACTTCCATAGAAAATATTTGCGAGATAAAACCCTCTCTTAGCACTTCCGGCGGAACAAGCGACGCTAGGTTTTTTGGAGAGTTCGGCGTAGATACGGTCGAATTTGGAGTAAAGAACGATACTATTCACTCCGTTGATGAGAGAACGACATTGAAAGAGGTTGAGGATTTGTGTATAATATTTAAAGATTTGATAAAAAATTTTAACGATTAAGGAGATAAAATGGAGTATATTCATACAGATAACGCACCTGCGGCGATAGGACCGTATTCACAAGCTATAAAGGTAGGAGATATGGTCTTTACCTCAGGGCAGATCGCACTCACTTCAAGCGGAGAGTTTTTAGAGGGTGATGTTAAGACACAAGCCAAGCAAGTTTTGAAAAATCTTTCGGAGGTTTTAAATGAAGCCGGAAGCAGTTTGCAAAAAGTGATAAAAACCACTATCTTTTTAGCCGATATGGGGGATTTTGTCGAAGTAAACAAAATATATGAAGAAGCTTTTGGAGACCATAAGCCGGCAAGAAGTACCGTGGCGGTAAAAACACTACCGAAAAATGCGCTCATAGAGATAGAGGCTGTAGCTAAGATATGAAAAAAGTAGCTCTTTTTTTACTTTTTTTCTCACTTTTTTTACAAGCTGCCATAAAAGAGACGATACATTTTAAGTCTTTGGACGGAGTAACCATAACGGCAGATCTTTATATCGCCAACCTTGACAAAAGGACTCCTTTTATAGTTCTATTTCATAGGGCGGGATGGAGTAGGGGTGAGTATGGAGAGATAGCTCAAAAGCTAAACGCTCTTGGTTTTAACTGTATGGCGGTAGATCTAAGATCGGGCGGCGAGGTGCTTGGTGTAAAGAACGAGACTAAGCTTGACGCTCTTTTAAAGCATAAACCCACCACATATATAGATGCTATGAAGGATATAAAAGCGGCTTTGCTCTACGCAAGGAAACACTTTGCCAAAGGAAAGTTGATAGCGTGGGGAAGTTCATACTCGGCCGCTTTGATCATAAAGATGGTAGCCGACCAAAAAGAGCTTGCCGATGAGGTGGTATCTTTTTCACCGGGAGAGTATTTTACCAAGTTCGATAAAGCTCCCGATTGGATAAAGGAGTCTGCTAAGAAGCTTAGAGTTCCCATATTTATAACTTCCGCTAAAAAAGAGCAGAGTTATTGGAAACCGATATATGATGTGATACACTCAAAAAAATACTCATATTTGCCAAAAACGAAAGGTCATCACGGCTCAAGCTCACTATGGAGCAGATATAGCGATAGTACCGGATATTGGCAAGCCGTTAAAGGTTTTTTAAGGAGCGATCTTTGAGTAAAAACCTTGATCTATACGCAAAGATCGAGCCGTATATCGGCTTTTATGATGAGTACGATAAGCTTTATGACGAGTATTTGAAGATATTAAAAGAGTATGATGTGCTTAGCATTCTTGATGTGGGGTGTGGTAACGGCAATATGCTTAAAAAACTTCAAGATAGAGGTTATAGGGCAGAAGGTATAGACTTGAGTCAAGAGATGGTATCTATCTCTCAAAAAAAGGGCGTGAAGGCTAGTTGTAAAGATATAGCCGATGTTGAGGGTAGATATGATGCCGTTATAGCGGTAGCCGATGTTTTGAACTATATTCCCAAAGAGTCTTTAAAAGATTTTTTGAAAAAAGTTCAAGAGCGTTTAAAAAAGGGTGGAGTTTTTCTGTGTGACATAAACACGAAGTTTGGTTTTAGCGAGGTTGCCGACGGAGTGATGGTAAAAGATGAGGATGATATTTTTTTATCTATCGATGCCTTGTTTGACGGAGAGACTTTGGATACTCATATAACGCTTTTCGAGAAAAAAGGGGAGCTTTACAGAAGAAGCGATGCTTATATCGAACAGTATTATCATGATATAGATGATATTGTAAACAGTACCGCAATGAAGTTTGAAGATAGTAGAGGGATTTCAATGTTTTCAGACTTGAGCGATAAGCTTTTGTTGGGTTTTATAAATCTTTAAATAATTTTAAGATATAATTCGCCCTTAGTCTATTGTTTGGACAAAATTTATCAAAAGGAATAGCTAATGTACGCTATTATGCAAAATGGTGGGAAGCAATACAAAGTTCAAGTGGGAGATTTTGTAAATCTCGACAAGCTTGACGCTCAGCCAAAAGATACCATAGAGGTAACGGAAGTACTTGCTGTCAATGACGGTGAGTTTAAAGTGGGTACTCCATTTGTTGATGGAGCTAAGGTAGAATTAGAAGTTGTAACAAACGCAAAAGCCAAGAAAGTTGTTATCTTCAAAAAGAGAAGAAGAAAAGATAGCAAACTTAAAAAAGGTTTTAGAAGAGAATATACTCGCGTTAAAGTTACAAATATAGTTTTATAAGGAGAAGAGATGGCTCATAAGAAAGGTCAGGGTAGTACCCAGAATAATAGAGATAGTGCAGGAAGAAGGCTCGGCGTTAAAAAATTCGGTAGCGAATTTGTAAAAGCCGGAAATATCATCATAAGACAAAGAGGTACGGCTACTCATCCGGGAAATAATGTCGGAATGGGAAAAGACCACACTCTTTTTGCTCTTATAGACGGATATGTGAAATTTGAAAGAAAAGATAAACATAGAAAAAAAGTTTCAGTTTACCCCGCAGCATAACTACAAAAATATACGAAAGAGATTTTTCTCTTTCGTATCTCTTAAATTCAAATACTCAAAATTTATAAGGTTTACCAATGTTTACAGATAGCGTGAAATTAACTCTAAAGTCCGGTAAAGGCGGAGCGGGAGCAGTCTCTTTTAGAAGAGAAAAGTTTGTTATAAAAGGCGGACCCGACGGCGGAGACGGCGGAGACGGCGGAGATATCTATATAGAAGTCGATAACAATACCCACACGCTATCGCACCTTAGAGGCAAGCACACTTTAAAAGCAAAAAACGGCAACCAAGGTGAGGGTAGAAGAAGATTTGGTAAAAAAGGTGAATCCTTAACCATAAAAGTACCGCCCGGAACTCAAATCGTTGATGAAGAGAGTAAAGAGGTTTTACTTGATCTTGTAAATGAGGGTGAAAAGATAAAATTTTTAAAAGGCGGAAAAGGCGGACTTGGAAATTGGCACTTTAGAAGCTCCACCAACCAAAGACCTACATATGCTCAACCGGGGCTACCGGGCGAAGAGAAGTGTATAAGGTTGGAGCTGAAACTGATAGCCGATGTGGGGCTAGTAGGCTTTCCAAATACCGGAAAATCGACTCTTATCTCGATACTTTCAAATGCTACCCCTGAGATTGCCAATTATGAATTTACAACTTTGACGCCAAAACTAGGGGTTGTTAGAGTGGATGAGTACGACTCTTTTGTGATGGCAGATATCCCCGGTATCATCGAGGGTGCAAGTGACGGTAAAGGGCTTGGACTTGACTTTTTAAAACATATCGAAAGAACGGAGTTTTTACTTTTTATGCTTGATATTTCAAACTATAGGGAGCTAAAAGTTCAGTTTGACTCCTTAAAAGAGGAGTTGAAAAAGTTTTCCGATATGCTAAGCGGCAGGTCTTACGCTATCGCTATCACAAAGATAGATACTCTCTCAAATGATGAAGTAAATAAAAAAATAGAGAGTTTCTTAAAAGATATTG
>JAADDL010000146.1 GCA_013153915.1 Campylobacterota bacterium | reverse complement strand
GGTCAGGGCTTGAATTTTGAATCAAACCTCACGACCAAATATCTTCTTTTTCCTTTTTGAATAATATCATAATTTTCAATTTCGCTCAACTCTTTTTCCACTTCGCTACCTTTATATAGCAACATCAAAGTTTTAGGGGTTATATACTCTTTTGTCAAAGTCATTAAAAATTTTGCGTCACTCACCGCCCTTGAAGTTATCAAATCCGCCTCAAAAGGCTCACTTTTTTCTACTCTTTGGCTCTTTATCGTTACATTTTTTAAACCCAGTTTACTCTTTGCAAGGTGTAAAAATGCGCTCTTTTTTAATATAGGTTCAAAGAGCGTAAAACTAACTTCAGGCAGGTACAAAGCCAAAATAAGCCCGGGAAATCCCGCACCCGTACCGATATCAACGGCATTTTTTATATCTTTTAAGTCTAAAAATCTAACGGGATATATACTATCCAAGATATTTTCAATTACATCGTCTCTTGTTTTAATACCGCTTACATTGTGGATTTTATTGTACTCCAAAAGAATATCCGCAAATATTTCGCACTTCGAAAAAAATTTATCTCCCGTAAATTTGCTTAAATCCCTATCCACTACAACAAATGCCCCATCTTCTCTTTTTTTGTTTTCAGATAATCTTCGTTATACCTATTTGACTCTATCACGATAGGCACCCTTTTTGTTATCTCTACGCCTTTGATACTCTCTATCTTTTTGGGATTATTGGTAAGGAGTCGTATCTTTTTGATACCGAAATGTTTTAGTATAAACTCCACCATCTCGTAACTTCTCTCATCATCCGCAAAACCGAGTTGGTGATTTGCCTCTACGGTATCATAACCCTTATCTTGAAGAGCGTAAGCGTTGACTTTATTTAAGAGTCCTATATTTCTGCCCTCTTGTCTGAGATATATCACCATGCCGCCCTCTTTTTCTATGGCTTTTAGGGCATATTCGAGCTGGTCTCGACAGTCGCACTTCAAGCTTCCTATCGCATCACCCGTCAAACATTCGCTATGGACTCTAACAAGAGGAGTCTCTCCAAAAGGCTCTTTGTATATGGCAAGATGCTCCTTTTCTCCCTCTTTGAAAGCCACTATCTTAAAATCTCCGAATCTCGTAGGAAGATTGGCTTTTTGTGAAATTTCTATCTCTTTCATTATAGTTTATTCTCTTTTTTGATAAAATATGCGAAATATTACCAAATATAAGGAAAAAGTATGTTTAAGAGATTTAGAAGATTAAGAATTAATGAAAATTTAAGAAACCTTGTAACCGAAACAAAGCTCGATAGAAACGACTTTATATATCCTCTCTTTATCAAACCCGGAAAAAATATAAAAAATGAGATAGCCTCCATGCCCGGAGTCTTTCAGATGAGTATAGATGAAGCCTTAAAAGAGTGCGAAGAGCTCAAAAAACTCGGACTCTACTCTATCATACTATTTGGCATACCCGAAGTCAAAGACTCCATAGGAAGTGACGCGCTATGCGACCACGGAGTGATAGCCACAGCAGTAAAAGAGATAAAAAAAGCTCATCCCGATATGTTTATAGTAACCGATCTTTGCTTTTGCGAATACACCGACCACGGACACTGCGGCATACTAGATATAAAACATAAAACAGTCGATAACGACGCTACCTTAAAGATACTCGGCGAACAAGCGTTGGTGCACGCAAACGCGGGAGCGGATATGATAGCCCCAAGCGGTATGATGGACGGCATGATAGTCGCCATCAGAGAAGCTCTTGACAAAGGGGGTTTTGTCAACCTGCCTATTATGAGTTACTCTACCAAATTTGCAAGTAGCTACTACGGTCCTTTTAGAGATGTAGCCGAATCAGCCCCTAGTTTTGGAGATAGAAGAAGTTATCAGATGAATCCCGCCAACAGAAAAGAGGCTATCAACGAATCTTTGGAGGATGAAAAAGAGGGAGCGGACATCCTCATGGTAAAACCGGCACTTGCTTACATGGATATCATTCGAGACATCAGAGAGAGAACTCTTTTGCCTTTGGCGGTTTATAATGTAAGCGGAGAGTACGCCATGCTTAAGATGGCGGGAAAAGCGGGACTCATAGACTACGATAAAGTTATGATGGAGACTCTTTTGGGCTTTAAACGAGCCGGTGCGGACATCATCATCACATATCATGCCAAAGAGGCCGCAAAGATACTCTCAAATCAAGCGTAGTATAAAAACTTTTTCGAGTCGTCAAAGAGTTTGTCAAAAAACTTTTTGGCGCCTTCGATAACCTTGCTATCTCTGTCATAAATAGCAAGAATATCATCCATACTTTGTGCCGTTTGCAACTTTAACTTTTGCAAAGTGTTTTGATCTTCAAATTTAGGCATATCTTTCTTTGCCAAATCAACCCACTTTATCATCTCTTTTTCATCGGGTACGGCACTATTTTTCTTTATATTTTTTACAAATTTATCAAATATCGGCTTTATCAACTTCATAGCTTTTTCTATCTCTTTTTGGTCTTGCTTATCTATACCGTCGCCCTGGTAAGCTACATTGTAACCTAGCTCATGAGTAAAACTCATAGTGAGTTTTTTAGAATCACCCTCTTTGCCGAAAGATAGCTCACTCTTTTGGTCGTCATATATAGACATAGATAGCTTATCTCCCGAACTTAGAGTAATATCGAAATTAAATGAGTTTCTAGTTACATTGATGCTATTTAAGTTTATCACCGAAATTCCTTGGATTGATTTGTAAAAATATCGTCAAATAGCAAAAAAGTTTTATATCCCCTCTTTTGAGTCAAAGAGGGGTATTTGTTTAGTAGAGTTTATATATTTCGTCAAGAAGTGAGTCTATAGTCAAGCCGTGCTCTTCCAATAGATTATTAAGATACTTTTCAGAGCCCTCTATGCCTTCGGTTTTCTCTATCTCAACCAATTTTCTATATATCGGCAAAAGAGTATCGGTAACTTTTTTGGATATAGTCTTTCTATAGGCCACATATCCTACAACTTCACCCGTATTTATATCTTTTTTAAAGTCAAAGTGAGTAAAAACCCAGTAGTACCTGCCGTCTTTTGCCAAGTTTTTAACCGCTAGATTTATATTTTCGCCCGCTTTTAGTCTATCCCAAAGGATTTTAAATGCCACTTTTGGCATATCGGGATGTCTTACGATGCTATGAGGCTGTCCTATAAGCTCTTCTCGGCTATATCTTGAAATCTCTGCAAAATAGTCATTACAGTCGGTTATAACGCCTTTTAGATCGGTATCACTCTCTATATACTTGGTATTATCAAGAATGATCTCTTCATCAATAGGCTCGGGTCTTTTCATAATTTTTCCTTGTTGCTAAATTTTTACGGATTATAGTAAAATAAAACTTATTTTGCTATAAATAAAAATTTTTAAATATAGGCTTAACTTATTTTTATACAATTTTAGATATGATATGTCTTTTTCAAAGAGAGGTAAACAACAAATGAGACACTTTTTAACACTAAACGATTTTACAAAAGATGAGATTTTAGAGATATTAAACTTAGCCATAGAGATAAAAGATGAATTAAAAAGCGGCAATATCAAATACAGAATGAAAGACAAGAGTCTTGCTATGATATTTGAAAAGAGTAGCACAAGAACAAGGGTTAGCTTTGAAGTAGGCATGACTCAGCTTGGAGGGCATGCTCTATTTTTGAGCTCCAAAGATACACAGCTCGGACGAGGAGAGCCGCTAAAAGATACCGCTAGAGTCATTAGCCGTATGGTAGATATGGTCATGATACGAACATACAAACAAAAGGACTTAGAAGAGTTCGCCTCATACTCCAAAGTTCCCGTCATAAACGGACTAACCGACGAGTACCATCCCGTACAGCTTATGGCGGATTATATGACTATGATGGAGCTTGGCAAAGATAAAGAGCCGAAAGTTGCATACATAGGTGACGGAAACAACATGGCTCACTCATGGCTTATGCTCGCTTCAAAGCTTGGATTTGAGCTAAGAGTGGCAACACCGAAAGGTTATGAAGTAAATGACGATATACTACATACGGCTTTACAAAACGCAAAAGTTAGCGGAGCTAAGATCGTTATCTTAAACGACCCCAAAGAGGCGGTAAAAGGGTGCGATGTCGTTACGACCGACACTTGGGCATCTATGGGACAAGAGGATGAAAAGGCTCAAAGAGAGAGGGATTTTCAAGGATATATCGTAGATAGCGACCTTATGAGGTTGGCTAAAGACGATGCTATATTTTTACACTGTCTCCCCGCATATCGAGGTCAAGAGGTGAGCGAAGAGGTACTTGAAAGCCCTCAAAGCGTCATTTTTCAAGAAGCCGAAAATAGACTCCATGCCCAAAAAGGTATAATGGTGTGGCTGGATAAAAATAGAGGTGATAAATGAACAAAGAGAGCATAAACGCGCTTGAAAAGATAGAAATACTATCCAAAAAGATAGGACTCGACGATAAAAAAGAAAAAACTATACTAAATATCGAAGATACCGACGAAGAGGATAAAAAACTTCTTGTTTTAAAAAGCGGAGACTGGGACGGTGAAGAACCTTGGTTTGCTATAGATAAAGACCAAAAGATACACACCATCATATCTCTTGATACTCTTTTACAGATCATCAAATCCCTCAGACAAGCCCAAGAGGAGAACTTCAACTTAAAACTTGAAAAGACCATTTGGCAAAATGTTCCTATCGACTTCCAAGATGTATGGATAGTGGCTATGGATGAGATAAAAAAGAGACTAAAAAACTCAAAAGATAAAAATCAAGTAAACATAAATATAGAAAAAGTTGTCCAAGACATCAAGAAAAAACACCCCAATCTATTTTTGAATATGGATAAACTTTTATCTCAAAAATTGCCTCAGGAGTTATTATGAGTATAGACTTTGAAAAATTTTCCAAATATTCCAAACCCGGACCGAGATATACAAGCTATCCGACGGCTCCCGAGTTTCATGAGGGATTTGACGATAAGGCGTATATAAAAGAGCTTGAGTCTCAAGACAAAAACAGACCTCTTTCTTTATATTTTCATCTGCCTTTTTGCAGGTCCGCTTGCTACTTTTGCGGGTGCAATGTAGTCTATACTTCAAAAGAGGATAAAAAAAATAGATACATCGATTATCTTGAAAAGGAGCTTGCGCTTCTTTCAAAACATCTTGATACTTCAAGAGAGGTTATACAGCTTCATTTCGGAGGCGGAACTCCTACATTTTTTGATGAAAAGCAGCTTGAGAGGATCATCAAACTCATAAGAAGCCACTTTAAAAACTTTGCAAAAGATGCCGAGATAAGTTGTGAGATAGACCCTAGATTTTTGACCAAAAAGCAGCTTGATGTTTTGATAGAGGGCGGATTTAATAGGATAAGCTTCGGAGTCCAAGACTTCAATCCAAAAGTCCAAGAGGCAGTTCATAGAATTCAACCGTACGAAGTGACTGAAAATACAGTTAAAATGGCAAGAAATGCGGATATAAAGTCTATAAATATGGATTTAATATACGGTTTACCGTATCAAAACCTTGAAACTTTTAGCGAAACACTTGAAAAAGCCTTGACTCTAAACCCCGATAGATTTGCCATCTTTAACTACGCCCATGTGCCTTGGATGAAAAAGACTATGAGAAAAATAGATGAAACCACGCTACCAAAGCCCGAAACAAAGCTTGAAATACTAAAACATACCATAGACTTTTTGACTTCAAACGGCTATAAGATGATAGGTATGGACCACTTTGCAAAACCCGAAGATGAACTCTTTCTCGCCATAGAAAAGGGTGAACTTCACAGGAATTTTCAAGGCTATACCACAAAAGGCGGAGCGGACTTGATAGGCGTGGGACTTACCAGTATCGGCGAGGGTGTATCTCATTATGTACAAAATATCAAAGACATGAGAGCTTACGAAAAGGCTATCGACGCGGGGCGACTCCCCGTACAAAGAGGCATCAAACTAAATGATGACGATATACTTAGAAAGTCGGTCATCATGGAGCTTATGGCAAACTTTAAACTTGATATAAAAAGGGTCGAAAAGGAGTTTGGTATCGATTTTAAAGAGTACTTTAGCGATGCACTAAAAGAGCTTGAAGAGTTTGAAAAAGAAGAGCTCATAAGCATAGATGAAAACCATATAAAAGTGAGTCAAACGGGAACTATGCTTATCAGAAATATAGCAATGCCGTTTGATGCATATCTTAAAAAGATACCCGAATCCAAAAGACGATTTAGCAAAACGGTATAAATATGAGTCAAACAAAATTTCCCTTTAACACGGTAAGCGACGAGTGTATAAAGTGCGGTAAATGTATCCCCGTTTGCACCGTCCACAATGTAAATGCCGACGAGGTAACTTCCCCGAGGGGTTTTTTAGACCTCCTTGGCGCTTATCAAAGAGGCGATTTAAAGCTTGATAAAACCGCAAAAGATATATTTGAGAGTTGTTTTTTATGTACCGCTTGTACCGAGATATGCCCGAACGACCTGCCCGTAGATATGGTGATAGAGCAAGTTAGAGACGATATACGAAAAAAATATGGACTAGCATGGTATAAAAAAGCCTTTTTCTTTCTACTTAGACACAGAAAGATAATGGATCTTATGGCAAAACTCGGTTATGTCTTTCAAACTTGCGGCTTCAAGATACACGAAAAACAGCAAGCTATGGAGCCTAGATTTTCTCTGCCTATCATCAAAAAGGATAGATTTTTACCCTCCGCCAAAAGCAAAACATTTTTAAACTCATACCCCGAAGTGATAAAAAACGGCGGTAAAAGAAAAGTGGCTATCTTTATAGGATGTTTGGCAAACTACACATATACCGACATCGGAAAAGCGCTTTTAAAGATACTAAAAGAGCTCGAAACCGATGCCTATCTTATAAAAAATCAACTCTGTTGCGGCGCTCCCGCATACTTTACGGGAGATTTTGATACGGTTGAGTATCTAGCTACGCACAATATAGAGTATTTTGAGAGTTTCATAGACGATGTGGACGCCGTCATAGTCCCCGAAGCCACCTGCTCGGCTATGCTAAAAAAAGACTATCTTCACTTTTTTCACGACAGACCCGAGTGGAAGGCTAGAGTTGAAAAACTAAACAAAAAGATATACATGGCTACCGAGTGGCTTTACAAAGAGACAAATCTTGACGAAATCTTGGAAAAAAAGGGCAAAAAGATGAGTGAGCTTATCACCTATCATGATCCCTGTCACGCCAAAAAGATGCAAGGAGTCTATAAAGAGCCAAGAGAACTTATATCCAAAAACTACACCATGACGGAGATGAGCGATCCGAACCGTTGTTGCGGATTTGGCGGAGTCACCATGCAAAGCGAAAAGTTCCACTTAGCCAAAGCGGCTGGACTCCCGAAAGCCGCTATGATAGACGAGACGAAAGCCGATATAGTGAGTGCGGAGTGTAGCGCTTGCAGAATGCAGATAACTAACTCTTTACACTACAACGACTCGAAAGTCATATTTAAAAATCCGATAGAACTTATAGCCGAGGCTCTTTCTTGACAATATATACAAATTGATATATAATTGTATATATCAAAAAGAGGTTACAAAAATGGCGACAACAAAAAAACTTTTCAATATCGACTCAAATCTTGCCAAAGAGCTTGAGAGTGTAGCGAAAATTATGAAAAAAACCCAAAAAGAGATAGTGGAAAACGCGCTTGATTTTTATTTTGATTATACCGATACTTTAGTGGCTGACGACATAGCTCAAAAGATAGATGAAGGGAAGATGAAAACATACTCAAAAGAAGAAGCTTATAGAGAGCTTGGGATATGATACTAAGATATTCCGAACAAAGCGTCAAAGACTTAAAAAAGTTTGAACATAGCGATAGACAACTTATCGTCAAAAAACTTGAATACCTTGAAAAAAACTTTGAAGCCCTCAAAAATAGCAAAAAAATAACCCAACTAAAAGGCTCCAAATTTAACGATCAGTATAGATATGTGGTCGCAAGAAAGATAAGAGTTTTATTTAGATTGGAAGACGACAAGATAGTTATACTTATCTTAAGAGTCGGGCTAAGAAAAGAGATATATCGATGAATTACTGGAACCATATCTACCAAAATTTTTCTCCAATAGCGTTTAAGATAGGAAGCATTAGCGTACATTGGTACGGGATAATGTATGTTTTAGCTCTTTTATCGGCTCTTTTTGTAGCAAAATGGCTTGTAAAGCACGATAAACTTCCTATAACGGAACAAGAACTGGATAACTACTTCATATATGTCGAGATAGGAGTGATACTGGGAGCAAGACTTGGATATATCATCTTTTACGACCCTCACACAAGCTACTATCTTACCCACCCGTGGCAGATATTTAACCCTTTTATGGACGGTAAGTTTGTCGGTATCAGCGGTATGAGTTATCACGGAGCGGTTTTAGGCTTTTTACTCGGTTCATACCTCTTTGCAAAAAGATACAAAAAAGATTTTTGGTTACTGCTTGACATCGCCGCGGTATCCATACCTCTTGGATATATATTTGGCAGGATAGGAAACTTTTTAAACCAACGACTTATAGGAAGAGTTACGGATGAGCCTTGGGGGATATATGTAGGCGGGGCTTTAAGACACCCTTCTCAACTATACGAAGCGTTCCTTGAGGGATTTTTGGTATTTATCATTCTCTTTTTATACAGGAAACACA
>JAADDL010000134.1 GCA_013153915.1 Campylobacterota bacterium | reverse complement strand
GCTTGCGAGTTTATTTATCGCATCACTGTTTAAGTCGTTCATCTGCGTAGTCATAACCTTTTGATACATCTCTACGAGTCTATTTGTCTCTATGAGCGCTACCATCTCTTTGACGGGGTTTATGTTGCTTGTTTGTATGAAACCTTGAGCTACATAGTCTCCGCCTTCGCTGAGGGTTATGTCGTTCATATCCTCGATATTATAAAGGTTGTCTCCGTCTTTTTTTAGATTTGAAAGATTGTTGTTGTACTTTGCTATAAAAAGTTTCCCTACGCTTTCGTTATCGGCGTAGATAGTGCCGTCTTTGCTTACGGTAACGGTAGAGTTTGGCGGTATAGTGATGGGTTGTTTGTTTTTAAAGTAATTTTCTCCCAAGACTTTGAAACCCTCTTTAGTTACAAGTTCTCCTTTTTCGTTTAGAGTAAATGTGCCGTCTTGCGTCATTTTGATACCGCTTGGAGTTTGAACGAGAAAAAACCTATCGCTTCTTGTCATGGCGATATCCAAAGGATTATCCGTTTTTTTCATACCTCCGAGTGAAAAATCGGTATAGTTTCTAACGACATGGGGAACTCTATCTAAGGATCTGTTTAAAAACTTTGCCGCATCTTTCGTGTTATCTTTTATGGGCAATTCGTCTCTTTGGTTTTTTAAGATACTTAAAAAGTCGCCTATGACGACATCGTCTCTTTTGAAAGCCGAAGTATTGGCGTTGGCGAGGTTGTTCGATATGGTGTCAAGTCTATTGAACTGAGCCACCATGCCCCCGACTGCTTGATAGTATCCGTTTTGCATTATTTACCTCTTAAAAAGATTTGTTATCTAAAAGCAACTTGTGTTCCAAAATTTGATATAATTATCTATATGAGATAAAAGGAGTTTGATATGGGAGAGATATATCTTTTATTGGCTAGAGCCGCTATAGCTCAATCCATAGGACTTGAGTATGATATAAATTTGGATGAGATACTGCAAAAATACCCCTCTTTAAAAAACGAAGGAGCATCGTTTGTGACCATAACCAAAGGGGCAAGCGAAAGTCTAAGGGGCTGTATAGGCTCTCTTGAAGCATATCGACCTTTGTATGAGGATATTATACTAAACGCTAGAGCCGCGGCTTTGCATGACCCTAGATTTCCCGCACTTACCGAGAGAGAGTATGACGATATCAAAGTGGAGGTGTCTATACTATCCAAACCTAAAAAATTGGAATATAGCGATATAGAGGATCTTAAAAAGAAGATAACTCCTTTTAAAGACGGTATCGTACTAAAATTAGAAAATCATCAAGCTACTTTTTTGCCTCAAGTTTGGGAGCAACTTCCTAGTTTTAATCTGTTTTTCTCTCATCTATGTCAAAAAGCGGCTCTTGAGCCTAACTGTTTAGAAAGACACCCCGAGATATATACATACAAAGTGGAAAAATATAAGGAGAAATAAAACGGATATTAATAAATTTTTTAATATAATAGCGCCACTTGTTCGTATCGGGAGAATAGATGGATAGAAAATATATTGTCAAGATAGATTGTGACGATGAAAAAGGTTTGGTCTATAAGATTTCGCAAACTCTGTTTAAAGACGGTTTGAATATAGTGGCAAATAGGGAGTTTGTGGATATCCAAACAAAGAAATTTTTTTTTAGAGCGGAGATAAAAGGGGATATAGACACCGAAGGTTTGGCTAATGAGTTAAAAAAGAAGTTGCCTCAAAATTCAAATATACTCATTTCGGAAAAGAAGAAAAAAGATATTATCGTTATGTGTACTAAGGAGTCTCACGCTTTGGGAGATATACTCATAAAACACTATAGCGATGAGTTAAACGCTAATATTTTGGCGGTCGTGTCAAATTATGATATTTTGCAACCTTTGGTGGAGAAGTTCGATATACCCTACTATTGCGTTTCTCACAAGGATTTGAGCAGAGAAGAGCATGAAAAGAAGATACTGGAAGTATTGTCGAAATTTGATATCGATTTTATCGTGTTGGCAAAATATATGAGGATATTGACTCCAAAATTCGTAAAGAGTTACGAAAATAGGATTATCAATATCCACCACTCGTTTTTACCCGCTTTTATAGGGGCAAATCCTTACAAACAGGCTTATGAGAGGGGAGTGAAAATCATAGGGGCGACGGCTCACATAGTGACGGACAATCTTGATGAAGGACCTATCATAGCCCAAGATATCATCAGAGTTGACCACACATATGGTTGGAGAGATATGCAGTTTGCGGGTAAAAATGTGGAAAAGACGGTGCTATCAAACGCTTTAAACCTTGCTTTGGAAGATAAGATTTTTATCAACGGCAATAAAACCATCATATTTTGATATGTTCAATATAGTTTTAGTTCACCCTCAGATACCTCAAAACACGGGAAGCATAGGCAGGATTTGCGTAAATACGGATGCGAAACTGCATATCGTAAAACCCATAGGGTTTGATATAGACGAAAAAGCGGTCAGAAGAGCGGGACTTGATTATTGGCATTTGCTTGATTTGCGAGTCTGGGAGAGTCTTGAGGAGTTTTACGAGGCAAACAAAGAGTTTCAAGATAGATTTTTTTACGCCACTACAAAAAGCGATACTCCATATTTTCACAAAGAGTTCAAAAAAGGGGATTTTCTCTTTTTCGGAAGTGAAACAAGCGGTATCCCCGTAGAGTTTATGAAAAAAAATTGGGAAAACACTATGACGATTCCTATGGGAAAAAACGGAAGAAGTTTAAATCTTTCGGTAAGCGTCGGTATCGTTTTGTATGAAGCTATAAAGCAAAATTACGAATTGTTCGATATAGTTTAAGTGATATTAAATATTTAAAATAGTATAATATGAGCTTTTTAAGCTACAATATGAGATGATAAAGTAGCCTAAACGAAGCAAACTTGCTACGAGGGAGCGTATCTAACATGACCACAAAAGAACTCTATCAAAAACTTGAAGAACTGTTTAGCGAAAGAAAAAAGGGATATGTAACTTATGCGGAGGTTATGAATCTTTTTGAAAAACAACCCACCGCTTCTCAAGCAAAGAAAGTTTTGGCGCTTTTAAAAAAATACGGCGTAACTCTTATTACTTCGGCGGAGCTTGCCAAAAACAGAAATATCGAAGAGGCAAAAAAGAAAGAGCAAGATAAGAAAAAGATACAGGATAAAGCGCTCGAAGAGGAGTTTGACCTAGCAAGCGAAAAAGAGCTTTTGGAGTGGAGCAGGAGCGATAGCCCCGTTAGAATGTATCTAAGGGAGATGGGAAAAATATCTCTTTTGACGAAAGAAGAAGAGATAGACATAAGCAAGCAGATAGAATTCGGTGAAGATATCATCATAGACGCTTTTTGCTCCGTGCCTTATCTTATAGACTTTATACTTGATTATAAAGAGCCTCTAATAAACAGAGAAAGAAGGGTAAAAGAGCTTTTTAGAAGTTTTGAGGATGAGGATGAAGACGAGGATGAGGATGAGGATGAGAGTAGCTCTAAAAAACCGAGCACCAAGATACTAAAAAGAACTAAAAAGGTGCAAGAGAGCTTTAAACTTCTTGAGAAGGCGAAAAAAGACTGGATGAAGGCGTCATCTAAAACTTTGGACGAAAACGCCACCGAAGAGCAAAAACTTCACTATGATTTGACGCTTGCTTACAAAAAGAAGATATTAAAAGAGAGGCTTTTAGACCTTGGACCTACAAGCAAACTTATAAATCAACTTGTTAAGTCCATGGAGACCGTTTTAAAAAGTGACGACGAGTTTGACAAGGAGCTTAAAAGACTTGAGTATAAGCTTCCGCTTTTCAATGAAACACTAAGAGAAAATCATAAAAAGATTTTATCTAAGATTACGACTATGAGCAAAGAGGAGATAGCCAACTCCGTTCCGGAAACTACGATGGTATCTACTTATGTCGAGATAAAAAAACTTTTCAAGACCAAAGAGGCTAGCAAAAATAGCTTCAACCTTGACCCCGATATATTAAAAGAGATAATCGAACAGATAAAAAGGGGTAAAAAGATAGCCGATGACGCTAAATTTAGGATGGCAAAATCAAACCTAAGACTTGTGGTATCCATAGCGAAAAGATACACCAACAGAGGCTTGCCGTTTTTAGACCTCATCCAAGAGGGCAATATAGGTCTTATGAAAGCCGTCGATAAATTTGAGTACAAAAAAGGGTATAAGTTTTCAACTTACGCTACTTGGTGGATAAGACAAGCTATCAGCAGGGCTATAGCCGACCAAGCTAGAACCATCAGGATACCTATCCACATGATAGAAACGATAAATAGAATAAATAAGATAATAAGAAAACATATCCAAGAAAACGGAAAAGAGCCCGGAGTGGACGAGATAGCTAAAGAGGTTGGGCTTAGCGTAGATAAAGTAAAAAACGTTATCAAAATAACAAAAGAGCCTATCAGTCTCGAAGCTCCTATCGGCAATGAAGAGGACGGTAGATTTGGAGATTTTGTAGAGGATAAAAGCACTATCTCTCCTATGGATTATATGCTTAAAGCGGACCTTAAAAATCAGATAGACGATGTGCTTTCTCAACTTAACGACAGAGAAAAAGCCGTTATTAGGATGAGGTTCGGACTTTTGGAAGATGAGAGCGATAGGACGCTTGAAGAGATAGGAAAAGAGTTGAGCGTCACTAGAGAGAGAGTAAGGCAGATAGAAAGTAGCGCCATCAAAAAGCTAAAACATCCGAAAGTCGGAAGAAAACTTAAAAAATATATAGGAGAGTAAAAGTATTTCGTTTTGAAATATTTTTACTCACTTTTAAAAAATTATAGCAAGATACTTTTATGAAAATATTGTTTTTAATAATCCCGATTTTACTGCAAGCGGTAACCTTTAAAGTAGCGTCGTACAATGTAGAAAACCTTTTTGATTTAAAATATAGCGGAAAAGAGTATAGAGAGTATGTGCCGAACTCTTCTCAAGGGTGGAATAGATATACATACCAAAAAAAGCTGTCAAATATCTCAAAAGTCATATATGATTTAAATGCCGATATAATAGGTCTTGAGGAGATAGAGAGCAGACAAGCTTTGCTGGATTTGAAAAAGGCGCTCAAAAGAAGAGGGGCTGAGTATAAATATCTTGCGATAGCGGATAGAAAAAACACTACCGTCAAAACGGCTCTTTTGTCAAAATACAAAATCATAAAAACAAGAGAAATAAGGGTATCTTTTAAAGATTCGTATCGAAATATCCTTGAAGTTCATATCGATATCGACGGTAAAGAGTTGATAGTATTTGTAAATCACTGGAAGTCTAAAACCGCACCCGAGAGCGAGAGGGTAAAGTATGCCAAAGCTTTAAGAAGACGCCTAAATGAGCTAAAAGACAGTGCGGAATATATAATTATGGGGGATTTTAACTCCAACTATAACGAAAATATAACCTTTTTGAGAAAGAAGAGATTAAATAATACTCATGGAAAGACCGGTATAAACGATATTTTAAAAACTTTTTCAAAAGGTAAAGAGGTAACCGTAAAAGAGTTGAAAAAGGATTGTACTTTACTATACAATCTTTGGCTTGAATTACCTTATAAAGAGAGGTTTTCATATCTCTATCAAGGTAGAAAAAACACTATGGATAATATGCTTGTGCCTTGTTCGATGTTTAACGGCAGAGATATAGAGTATGTCAAAAACTCATTTGGCGTCTTTAAACCCTCTTATCTTTTCAAAAGAGGCTCGATAAATAGGTGGGAGAGAAAGTTTGGATACGGAAAATTTACGGGCAACGGCTACTCGGACCATCTGCCTATCTATGCCTATTTTACCACCGATAAAGATAAGAAAAGTTTTCCTCAAAAGATAGCCCGTAAAAAGATATATCAAGAAAGCACTATAGCAAATCTCTATAAATCACCTTATATCGTAAAACCCGTTTTGATAAAAGATGCCGCCGTTATATATAAAGATAAAAGCGGGGTTGTCGTCAAAAAGATAAACGATAGAGCCGTTTATATCTTCCATTACAATAGGCTTTTTAAAAAGGGTTATTTATACGATATTGTAGTGAAAGAGACAAGACGATACAAAGGAAACCTCGAAGTCTCCTCTATCGTAAGCGCTACTAGAGGAAAAAGGGTTAAAAATTTATCCGACTATTATCTGCATTACAAAAAAGGGTTGGATATCTCAAATCCTAAATATCAAAACGAAGTTTTGTACAGTATAAGCGGTGTCTATAAAAATCACTATCTACGGTATGCAAAAGATAAGAAAATAAGGATATTTTTTAGGATTAAGGATTGGCACATCGCCGATAATACGCATATAAAACTTAGAAATGTTCGAATCATAAGATATAACCGTGAAAACGAGATACTCGTCGAGAAAAAAAGGAGCATAATAAAATGATGGATACTATCATGATGATCCTCTTCGTGCTTTTTATGATATTTATGGTTAGAGGCTTTATGCTACAATCTTCGCAAAAGCACAGAGACAGACTAAATCGTAGCGAAAAAGATGATAAAAACGCGAACTAATCGTTTTTAAAACTATTTTTAGATAAAATCCCCTATATTTTTTAAAAGGTTTTTAAAGATGCTTAAACCGTTGATTATAGAGGTCGGAGTCGAAGAGCTACCGGCTATCCCGTTTTTAAAAGAGTTACCCAATATCGAAAAAAAATGGAGCAAAGTTTTAGAGGAGAACTCTTTACTTTGCGAATTTGATTTTTACTATACGCCTAGAAGATTGGTGCTTTGGCATAGAGAATTTCCCGTAAAACAGCCAAATAGTACCGAAGAGCTTTTTGGAGCCCCTTTGTCTATCGCCTATAAAGAGGGAGAGCCTACAAATGCCGCTTTGTCGTTTGCCAAAAAGTGCGGAGTGGATTTGAGTGAGATAAAGACGGCTCAAAAAGGCTCTAAAGAGGTGCTTTATTATAAAAAAGAGATAGAAGGCAGATACTCAAAAGAGCTTATAGGCGATATGCTACACACATTTTTAAAATCTTTAAATTTCGGAAAGTCGATGAGATGGGGGGATTTGGAAGAGGGTTTTATAAGACCCGTTAGATGGATAGCTTGTATGCTTGGAGACGAAAAGGTATCGTTTGAGCTATACAAAGTAAAAAGCTCCAACCTCTCTTATCCCCATAGAAGCGTCTCTTATGAGCCTTTTAAGTTTGATTTTGCGGGAGATTACTTTTGCAAACTTGATAAAAACGGAGTTGTCCTCTATCAAGATGAGAGGCGAAAAAGAATAATACAGCAGTTTAAAGATATAGAGAAAAAAAACGGCGTAACCATAGAGATAGATGAAGATTTGCTTGATGAGATAGTCGCTATCACCGAGTATCCGACAGCACTTCTCGGTAGTTTTGATGAAGAGTTTTTGGAGTTGCCGAGTGAAGTTATCATCACATCTATGAAAGAGCATCAAAGATATTTTCCAGTTTTCAAAGACTCTAAACTATCTAACAATTTTATAGTGGTTTCCAATGCTTTGAGTGATGATTTTTCTCTTATCATACAAGGTAACGAGAAAGTTTTAAGAGCTAGACTTAGTGACGCTATGTTCTTCTATAAAAACGACTTGAAAAACGGACTGAAGTGTGAAGGATTGAAAGATATCCTCTATATGCAAGGACTCGGCTCCGTTTATGATAAAGAGTTGAGAGAAAAAGAGATAGCTTTGTATCTAAGTGAGCTATTTGCCGACAAAGAGAGTATCAACAAGGAGCTTATAGAAAGAGCCGTGATGTTAAGCAAAGCGGACCTTTTAAGCGAGATGGTATATGAGTTTACCGAGCTTCAAGGTATCATGGGGTATTACTACGCTAAAGCTCAAGGAGAGGACGACAGGGTGTGTCTGGCTATCAAAGAGCAGTACTTGCCAAATAGCGAAACTTCGCCTCTGCCAAGCACGATATTTAGCTCCATAGTGGCGCTCTCAAATAAACTTGATACGATTTTCGCTCTTTTTGATATAGGCAAGATTCCAACGGGCAATAAAGACCCGTTTGGACTTAGAAGAGCGGTAAACGGTATAGTCAAGATAGTTTTGGATAAAGAGTTGGATTTTGATATAAAAAAAGTTATAGAGGATTTATCTAAAAAGTATAAAAATATAGACAAAACTAGACTTGAAGAGTTTTTCATAGAGAGGTTGTATCAATTTTTCGCTGTTAACCCGTCAGTCTTAAAAGCCGTGTTACAAAGCGGCGAGAGGGACATATGTACTATATCTAAAAAGGTCGGCGCACTTGATAATATCGTAAAAAGTAGTGACTTTAAAGAAGTTTTTACTACATTTAAAAGAGTTTCAAATATAGTTAAAGATGTGGATATAAGTAAAGATTTGAGGATAGATGAGGCTCTTTTTGAAAAAGATGAAGAGAGAGAACTTTTTAGAGAGTACAAAGAGTTAAAAGATAAAAAGTTTGATGATTATGAAGTTAGACTCCAAGAGCTTTTCTCGCTAAAACCCAAGATAGATAACTTTTTCGATAATGTTATGGTAAATGTCGAGGATGAGAAGATAAAAACCAACAGAAAAAATCTCATAAGCTCCATATATAAAACTTTCAAAGAGATAGCCGACATAAAAGAGATCACGGTCTAAACCGTGGTCTTGTAAAGGTTTTATTCTTTGTATTTTATCGGTACATAAAAATCCAGATCGAACGACTCATCTTCTTCTATGAAATGATTTCTCCTGTATATAGCTAAAGAGGGTAGATGTATCT
>JAADDL010000020.1 GCA_013153915.1 Campylobacterota bacterium | reverse complement strand
TCATTCCATAGTATCGCCGCACAACCCTCGGGAGATATGACGGAAAATACGGAGTACTTCATCATGGCAAACTTATCGCTTACGCCTATAGCCAAAGCGCCTCCGCTACCGCCCTCGCCTATCACGACGGCTACGGTAGGAGTATTTAGACGGCTAAGTTCAAGTAGATTTCTCGCTATCGCTTCACTTTGACCTCTCTCTTCCGCTCCGATACCCGGATACGCACCCGGTGTATCTATAAGAAAAAGAATAGGCAGTTTAAACTTTTCCGCCATTTTAGCTACTCTTAAAGCTTTTCTGTAACCCTCCGGGTGAGGCATACCGAAGTTTCTTTTTAGTTTATATTTAGTGCCTCTTCCTTTTTGTTCGCCTATTATGACAACTTTTCTTTCGCCTAAAAAACCGACAAAACAGACGATAGCTTCATCATCCCTAAAAGCTCTATCCCCATGTATCTCGTAGTAATCCTTTAGCAATATACGCACATAATCAAGCGCGTAAGGGCGGTCGGGATGTCTTGCGAGTTGTAGCTTTTGATAGTCGCTTAAGTTTTTATATGTTTTCGCTATCTCTTTTTCAAGATCTTTTTCGAGTATCTTTACGGCTTCGATATCGTTTTTTATCTTGGCACTCGTTAGATCGTCGTCTATCTGTTTTATTCTGTTTTCAAAGTCCAAATATGTTGCCACGGCTTACTCTTTTATATCTTTTTAAATATGACAACCCCGTTTGTACCGCCAAAGCCGAAAGAGTTACTCATCACGACATTCAAGTCATACTCTCTAGCAACATTCGGTACATAGTCAAGATCACAATCGGGATCCGGAGTTTCATAGTTTATAGTAGGGGGGATTATCCCGTCTCTTAACGCCATCAAAGATATAACGGCTTCACTAGCTCCCGCCGCTCCAAGACAGTGTCCTATCTGACCTTTTGTAGAGCTAACGACGGGTACGCTATCTTTAAATACGTTTTTGATAGCCATAGTTTCGAACATATCGTTATATTTTGTACTTGTTCCGTGAGCGTTTATGTAGTCCACTTTCGGATTGCCCGCCATCTGCAGTGCCGCTCTCATAGCTCTTGCGGCTCCTTCACCTTCGGGAGCTGGGGTGGTTATGTGGTTGGCGTCTCCGCTCTCTCCGAAACCTATAAGCTCACCGTATATCTTCGCTCCTCTACTTTTAGCGGCTTCATAACTCTCAAGCACCAATGACGCCGCACCCTCGCCTATCACAAAGCCGTCTCTATCTTTATCGAACGGTCTTGAGGCTTTTTGAGGGTCGTCATTTCTGGTAGAAAGCGCTTTCATAGCGGCAAATCCGCCGACACCTATCTCGCAAATAGCCGCTTCCGCACCCACTACAAGCATCCTATCGGCTCCGCCGAGCATGATAGTCTTTGCCGCTTCGCTTATGGCGTGAGTTCCCGCGGCACACGCAGTCACCGAAGAGAGATTTGGTCCTTTTAAGTTATGCTCTATGGAGACAAAACCTCCAAGCATATTGACTAATGCCGAAGGTATGAAAAACGGGGATATTCTTCTTGGTCCTCTATTGTGGCAAACGATAGAATTTTTTTCTATATTTGTAAGCCCGCCTATACCGGAAGCCGCACTTATACCAAATCTATCGCTATCGTACTCGTCAAACTCGGCGTCTTTCATAGCCTCTTGTGCGGCACAAATACCCAACTGTATAAATCTATCGGCTTTTTTAACATCTTTCGGGTTCATAACCTTTGTAGGATCAAAATCGCTTATCTCTCCCGCAATTTTTACGGAGTGTTTCTCGGTGTCAAACAAACTAATTCTTTTAATGCCACACTTTCCTTCTATAATGGCTTTAAAAGAACTCTCTTTATCAAATCCTACTGAATTTATCATCCCCAAACCGGTTACAACGACTCTTCTCAAAAAATACCCCTTAGTTTTATAGTATAATGATTAAGATTGATATATTGGCGTAAAACCAATATATCAATGTTTATTTATTTATTGTTTTCTATATATTTTATAGCGTCACCGACAGTTACAATATTTTCAGCGTCACTATCGGGAATCTCTATATCAAACTTCTCTTCAAGCGCCATAACTAGCTCAACTACATCCAAAGAATCGGCTCCCAAATCTTCAACAAACTTTGAATCCTCTTTTACTTCATCCGGGTTTACATTTAGTTGTTCTACAACAACTTCTTTAACCTCGTCGATTAATGCCATTACATTCTCCTTCAAAAAATTTCCAACATTCTACCAAAAAAAGCATAAAATTACAAACCTCACATCAACATCCCACCGTTGACCCTCAATGTCTCTCCCGTGATATACGATGCGTTATCGCTAAGTAAAAAAGCGGTCGCCTCAGCCACATCTTCAGGGTTTCCAAAGCGTTTTAAAGGGATTTTATCGGTGTAACTTTTCTTTATCTCTTCACTCAATTTATCCGTCATTTCGGTACTTATAAAACCCGGAGTCACGCAATTAAACCTAATACCTCTTGCCGCACCCTCAAGAGCAAAACTCTTTGTCATAGCTATCATGCCGCCTTTACTAGCACTATAGTTTACTTGACCCGCATTTCCGCTCTCTCCAACAATGGATGAGATATTGACAACGCTTCCAAATCTCTTTTTATTCATAAGCTTCAAGGCTTCTCGACAAGCCACGAAAGCCGAAGTGAGATTGGTCTGTAAAACCTTTTCAAACTCTTGGGTTTTCATTCTTATAGAGAGTTTATCAAGAGTAATACCGGCATTGTTTACCAGATACGATATCTCCCCGTCACTATCTACGATGACTTTTAGGGCTTCTTTTAGGGCTTCTTCGTCCGTTATATCAAACTTGACAACGGCCGCCTTGCCGCCTTCTTCTTCTATTTGCTCTTTTAAAGCGTCGGCTAATGACGGGTCGCTTCTATAGTTTATCCAAACTTTTAGACCGTATTTTGCCAAAACCAAAGCAATCTCTCTTCCTATACCTCTGCTCGCTCCCGTGACCAGTACATTTTTTCCGCTAAATTTCATTTATCCTCCTAAAATAGTGCTTTATCCATCTCTTTTGGGATACTCAATCCCATAAGTTTCAAAATCGTAGGCGCTATATTGCTAAGCCCTCCGTTTTCTATCTTTTTTACTCTATCGTCAAGTACGAAACAAAATACATCGAAAGTGGTATGGTTTGTCAAGACATTTCCCTCTTTATCTCTCATCATCTCAACATTACCGTGGTCACTTACCAAAACAAAAGAGTAGTCTTTCTCTTTGGCTTTCTCGATGATTTTACCAAGTTGCCTATCTACCGTCTCCACGGCTTTGACTCCGGCTTCAAAGACTCCCGTGTGCCCCACCATATCTCCGTTGGCAAAGTTCACGACGACAAACTCGTACTCTTCATCCATAGCCGTTAAAACCGCTTCGGCAACCTTTTTAGCGCTCATTTGAGGCTGTAAGTCGTAAGTGGCGACTTTGGGACTAGGTATCAAAACCCTTGTTTCGTTTTGCAAAGGCTCCTCCACTCCGCCGTTAAAAAAGAATGTAACATGAGCGTACTTTTCCGTTTCCGCCGTATGAAATTGATCCAAACCCGCATTTGATATGACTTCTCCCAAGGTATTTTTCGGCTTTTCGCTCTTAAAAAGTACGGGAAAAGGGTAGTTTTTGTCATATTCGGTCATGGTTGCCACATGGACTTTTACATACCCTCCTCTATCAAACTCGTTAAACTCTTCAAAACCGATAGCCTTGCTTATCTCTCTCATCCTATCGTTTCTAAAGTTGGTAAATAAAACGCTATCTCCCTCTTTAAAACCGTTATAATCCTTAAAAGCGACAGGCTCTATAAATTCGTCGGTAACTCCCTTTTTATACGAACTTTCAAGATACTCTTTTGGAGATAGGGATGTTTTCGGCACAGCCTTGACTATGGCGTCGTATCCTCTTTTTACTCTATCCCATCTATTGTCTCTATCCATCGTGTAGTATCTGCCGCTTATAGTGGAGAGTCTTATATCCTCATCGCATATATCTTCTATCTTTTTTAAGTAGTCTATACCCGATCTCGGGTCAACGTCCCTGCCGTCGGTTATCATATGTATATGTACTTTTTTGCCTCTATCTTTGGCTATCTTGGCTAAAGCTATAGTATGAGATATATGAGAGTGAACTCCTCCGTCGCTTATAAGTCCTATCAAGTGTAAAGTATCGCTTTTTTTCAAAAGATCCTTCAACACTTCGTTATCTTTTAAGGTATCGTCCTCTATGGCTTTGGAAATTTTTACAAGATTTTGGTACAAAATCCTTCCGCTTCCTATACACATATGCCCTACTTCGCTATTTCCCATCTGACCTTCGGGCAGTCCTACGGCAAGCCCGGAAGTCTTTATAAGAGAGTGTGCCGCATTTTTAAATAGATATTCGTATGTAGGTTTGCGCGCTTTGCAAAAGGCGTTAAATTCGCAAGAGTCGTTAAAACCTATCCCGTCAGTGATAACTAAAACCGCTTTTTTCACAAATTATTCCTAATGATTAATATATTTTGTAGTTAGATTTTACTATAATTTTCCTTTTATAATTATCAAGGAAGATTTTATGTTATATTGGATATATTCAACTTTTCATATCAACCTATTTCATTATATAACTTTACGAGCGGGAGTGGCGTTTTTTATAGCTTTTATATTGACGCTTTTTCTGATGCCCTCCTTTATAAAATGGGCGAAAAATCAAAAAATGAATCAGCCGATATTCGGTCTTGCGCCCGATAGTCACCAAAAAAAGGGCGGTACGCCTACGATGGGCGGGATAGTATTTAGCGTTTCCACCCTGATAGCCTCCTTGATAACGGTGAAACTTGATAATATGTATGTACTTTTAGCCATCATGATAATCATACTTTTTTCGGCTATCGGCGCCCAAGACGATATATCCAAAATCATAGGAAAAACAAATCAAGCGGGACTGTCCGCAAAAACGAAACTTTTACTGCAGATAATCTTTGCGCTTATAGTATCTTCGGCGCTATATTTTATGACAAATATCGACCACAATCTTTATGTACCCTTTTATAAATACCCCGTAGTAGATATGAAATACTTAGCCATCCCTTTTTGGGTAACGGTTATCGTAGCCACCAGCAACGCGGTCAATCTCACAGACGGTCTAGACGGCTTGGCGACCGTGCCGTCGATATTTGCTTTTTTGAGTCTTGGAACATTTGTCTATATCAGCGGCAACGCCATACTAAGCTCACACTTTCTACTTCCGAAAATCATAGGCATAGGAGAAGTTTCCATCATAGCTTCGGCTTTTGTCGGCTCTCTTGTGGGGTTTTTATGGTACAACTGCCACCCTGCGGAAGTTTTTATGGGAGATAGCGGAAGTTTGAGCATAGGCGCTTTTATGGGCTATATGGCTATCATCTCCAAAAACGAAATACTTCTTATCATCATAGGTTTTATATTTGTTCTTGAAACCCTTTCGGTCATCCTTCAAGTGGGTAGTTTTAAAACACGAAAAAAGAGGATATTTAAAATGGCTCCTTTACACCACCATTTTGAGATACACGGATGGGCGGAGAGCAAGATAATAGTAAGATTTTGGATAATAGCTATGATAGCCAACATCATAGCGCTCATCACTATAAAGATAAGGTAATATCGTGGGTACAATATCTCTCTTTGGATACGGAAAAACTACAAAAGCGATAGCCAAAAAGTTAAATAACGCTATCTTTTTTGACGATAACGCTAAAGAGCCGTTTGAAGAAAACGGAGCGAAAATCTATCCGTCCGATATGTTCGATCCGTCAAAAAGTATACTTGAGATACCAAGCCCCGGCATCCCTCCGTCTAACCCCATGATAAAAAAAGCGAAAAACTTGCTAAGCGATTATGACTATTTTTTACCCAAAAGCAAAGCTACTTCCGTTTGGATAAGCGGTACAAACGGCAAAACGACCACAACAAAGATGTTATATCACTTGCTAAAAGATAAAGGGGCTCAAATGGGAGGCAATGTAGGAACTCCTTTGGCGGAACTTGACTTATCCTCACCTTTGCTTATCCTTGAGACAAGCTCTTTTACGCTTCATTATACCAATATAGCCAAACCAAATATCTACCTTTTGCTTCCCGTTGATGACGACCATATAAGCTGGCACGGAAGTTTTGAAAAGTACAAAGAGGCAAAATTAAAACCTCTAAAATTTTTAAAAGAGGGAGAAGTCTGCATAATCCCCGAAGAGTTTAAAGACGCTAAAACCGACGGATACAAAATCACTTACAAAAACTCTCAAGACCTCGCCGATAAAATGGATATAAAGCTATCCGATATCAAACACGAAGAGCCGTTTTTGCTCGATGCGGTTATGGCTTTGAGCGTAGAGAGAGTGCTTTTTGACGAGATAAGCTATGAGAAGATAAACTCTTTTTCGCTTGATTCTCATAGAATGGAGAAGATATTCGATAAAGCGGGCAGACTTTGGGTAAACGACTCAAAAGGAACAAATGTTCATGCCACGCTTAACGCGATAAGAAGATACAAAAACAAAAAAATATATCTCATCTTGGGAGGCGACGACAAAGGAGCCGATTTAAATCCTCTATTTAAAGAGTTAAAAGAGTGCGATACGCATATATTTGCCGTAGGTAGCAACAAAGAGAAGATATCAAAGCTATCAAAAAAATACTCTCTTAGCCATACGGTTTGCGCTACCCTCAAAGACGCCGTCGTCGATATCGACGCTAAATTATCAAAAGACGCCGTGGCTTTGCTATCACCCGCCGCTTCAAGTCTGGATGAGTACGGCTCATATAAAGAGAGGGGCGAACTTTTTAAAAGATATATTTCAGAGCTTTTTTAAGTTGTTTTTCAAAACTTTTAGATATAATTTCACTCTACATTTTGGCCAGATAGCTCAGTCGGTAGAGCAGGTGACTGAAAATCACCGTGTCGGCGGTTCGATTCCGTCTCTGGCCACCACCTCTCGTATCAAATCCGTAAAATCAAAATAATCTCAACTATCAACCTTAATTTAAGCTAAAAAAGTGTAGAATTTTATAAAAATTTGTTAGGTTGGTCGTGAGAAGTAGAATAACCGAAGAGACAGCACTATTTGCCAGTGTAGCTAAATGGCTTTTCCTATCCACTATCATCGGCTTGATAGTCGGGTTTGGCGTTTCGCTATTTTTAAAGGTCATCGAGTATTTTATAGACCACAGAAGCGACCTGCCTTTTCACTACTACTTTTTACTCCCTTTCGCACTGCTAGCTTCGGTATATCTTGTCAAGAGATTTGCTCCCGACGCTGAAGGACACGGCACTGAAAAGGTTATACAAGCTATCCACGAAAAAAACGGCAAGATAGATGTTTTAGTCATACCCGTAAAAGTGCTAGCCACCGTCATCACCATAGCCGCCGGCGGTTCGGTAGGTAAAGAGGGCCCAAGCGCACAGATAGGAGCGGGGGTGGCTTCGGTATTTGCGTCTTTTTTAAAATTTAGCGACGAAGATAGAAAAGCCATCGTCATATGCGGTATAAGTGCGGGTTTTGCGGCGGTTTTCGGCACTCCCATAGCGGGTGCGGTCTTTGGAGTGGAAGTTTTGGTAGTCGGCTCTATCCTTTATAGCGTTTTGCTACCCTCCTTTATAGCCGGTTTTGCGTCATATCTCATATCTCAAACTATGGGGACTCCTTATGTGGAGTTTCATATCGAATTTTTTCCAAGATACGGCATAAATGAACTCCTATTTATAAAAGTCGTCGTAGCAGGGGTTCTTTTCGGACTTATATCGGACTTGACCATAACATTCATACACGGTATAGGAAAAACCATAAAAAAACATCTTGATATGGGTTTTGTAGAAAAAACTATCATCGGAGGTCTTTTTCTTGTAGGCTTGGCTCTTCTTTTCGGGGAGCAGTATCTCGGTCTTGGAATGCAACAAATCAGTAACAGCATAAATAATCCGACAGGCGGAGGAGTACACTGGTACGACTTTTTGCTAAAGATACTATTTACGGGGCTTAGTCTAGGTTTCGGCGGAAGTGGCGGAGTCATCACGCCTCTGTTTTTTATAGGCTCTACCAGCGGAAACGCCATAGGGGCTATGCTGGATGGCAATCTGCAGTTTTTTGCCGCCATAGGACTCGTAAGCGTTATAGCAGGAGCGGCAAATACGCCTATAGCCGCCGCTATAATGGCGCTTGAACTTTTCGGTATCCAAACGGCTCACTATGCCGCCATATCGGCTATCATAGCATATCTTATCACGGGTCACAGAAGTATCTATCCGTCACAAATACTCGCTTTTAAAAAGTCTCAATTTTTAGAGGTATCGACAGGTAAAGATATCGAACACGCTAGAGTAGTAGGAACCCAGTCGGCAACCTTAAATAAACTAAGAGAGAGATGGCAAAAGAAAAAAGGGTTAAAACACAAAGACAGCGATAGCGAATCTACAAAGAGAGATTGATGCCTTTTCTTATCTCTTTATAGTTTGGAAACTCCTTTTCAACGATACTCCAAAATCTTTTCGAGTGGTTTTTCTCCTTTATGTGGGCTAACTCATGAACTACGATATAATCTATCTCTTTTTTATCCAGTTTGATAGCTAGATAATTGAATGTTAAGATATTATCGTACGAACAGCTACCGAGCCTTCTTTTTGCCTTTCTAAACCGTATGTCTTGAGGATAAAGACCCATTTTTCGACTAAAATA
>JAADDL010000016.1 GCA_013153915.1 Campylobacterota bacterium | reverse complement strand
AGAGAGATAGGCTATACCGATGCCACTTTCGGGTTTGATTATAGAAGCGCCGGTATATTAAACGGCGTTGGCGAACAAAGCCCCGATATCAACCAAGGAGTTGATCAAGAAAACGGCGAGATTGGAGCGGGCGACCAGGGTTTGATGTTCGGTTACGCTTGTAAAGAGACCGATACTCTTATGCCGATGCCGATATATTTAGCCCATAAGCTAACTTTGGGTTTGGCAAATAAGAGAAAAAGCGGAGTATTACCGTTTTTAAGACCCGACGGAAAAGCTCAAGTTAGCGTTAGATATGAGGACGGAAAGCCTAAGGCTATAGATACTATTGTCATATCTACCCAACATTCACCGGATGTGCCGTATGTAAAGCTTAAAGATGCCGTGATAGAAGAGGTTGTTTTACCCGAACTTCCCGAAGGCATAGAGTGTGATAATATCAAATACCATATAAATCCTACGGGAAGATTTGTCATAGGGGGTCCTCAAGGAGATGCGGGATTGACCGGTAGAAAAATCATAGTGGATACTTATGGCGGATATTGTACTCACGGAGGAGGAGCGTTTAGCGGGAAAGACCCTACCAAAGTAGATAGAAGTGCGGCATATATGGCAAGATATATAGCAAAAAATCTTGTTGCAAGCGGTATTTGTGAAAAAGCCACCATACAGTTGGCATACGCAATAGGGGTGGTAGAGCCGGTTTCAATCATGGTAAATACGGAAGGCACGGGAAAAGTTGACGACACAAAGATACAAGAGTGTGTTAGAGAGCTATTTAGTTTAACCCCCAAGGGCATCATTACCGAGCTTGATTTGCTTAGACCGATATTTTCTAAAACCGCTACATACGGGCATTTTGGAAGAGAGTTGCCGGAATTTACTTGGGAGAGGCTTGATAAAGTTGATAATATAAGAAACTATTTTGGAATTTAATAGCTGTTTTATTTTAAATTTGGTATAGTTTTTTTAAATTTTTAAAGGAGAAAAAATGGCAGTAAAAATTACAGATATTTGTATTTGTTGCGGAGCTTGTATTGATGAGTGTCCTGTTGAGGCTATCGTTGATGATGAGGATAATCCAACAGGAGAAGAGACTTATTATGTATATCCCGATAAATGTGTAGAGTGCGTAGGTCACAATGATGTTCCTGCTTGTGCGGAAGCTTGTCCTACAGAGGGATGTATCGTATGGGATGATCCAAGCGTAGCTCCCGATCAGCCAAAACAACCAAATAGAGGCGAGCCGGGAACTCCGGTAATCGACTAATAAAAAAGCCGAATTTTTTCGGCTTTTTCCTCTTTTATAGCTACATTTTTTATCTATTTCCCTCATTTAAACTTTTTTATAGCAAATATTTGGTATTATCCGTCTCTTGAATATTTTTAATACATTGGAGTAAAAGATGGAGCAGACATTATCGATTATAAAACCTGATGCCGTAAAAAAAGGCGTTATAGGTAAGATTATAGATAGATTTGAAAGCAACGGGTTAAGAGTTGCGGCTATGAAAAAAGTCGAACTTTCTAAAAAAGACGCGGAAGGTTTTTATGCGGTTCACAAAGAGAGACCATTTTTCGGCGAGTTGGTAGAGTTTATGACAAGCGGTCCGGTTGTAGTTATGGTTTTAGAGGGTGAAAATGCGGTTGCCAAAAATAGAGAATTGATGGGAGCGACTAATCCTAAAGAGGCAAAACCAGGAACTATAAGAGCCGATTTTGCGGAAAGCATAGATGCAAATGCCGTTCATGGTAGCGATTCTCTTGAGAATGCGAAAATAGAGATAAACTTTTTCTTTGCGACAAGAGAGATAAGTTAAAATAATTTTATGATATAATAAACACAGAAAACTAAGGAGAAACAAATGGCAGTACCAAAGAGAAGAGTCAGTAAAACAAGAGCGGCAAAAAGAAGAACGCACTATAAATTAACTCTACCGAGACCGATAAAAGATAGTGACGGTACTTGGAGAATGCCACACCATATCAATAAAAATACCGGCGAATATAAAAGTAACTAATGCAAAAAATTGCAATAGACGCTATGGGCGGAGATAACGGCTCCGCTCCAATCATAGAAGGAACTTTGCAAGCACTTGACGAGAAAGAGTTTAAAGCGATACTCGTTGGAAAAAAAGATATTATAGCTTCTCAAATTCCTCTTAAATACAAAGACAATATAGAGATAGTTGAAGCCGACGACGTGATAGATATGAAGGATTTGGCGACGGATGCTCTAAAAAGAAAAGAGAGTTCCATCTATAAAGCCGTTGATCTTGTGAGAGAGAAGATTGCCGACGGAGTCGTTTCTGCCGGACACAGCGGTGCGACTATGAGTCTATCGACATTGAGAATAGGAAGGATAAAGGGTGTTACTAGACCCGCTATCGCAACCTTGATGCCTACGACTATAAACGGTAAATTTTCGTTGGTGCTTGATGTGGGTGCCAATGTAGACTCAAAAGCAAACCATCTTTTTGAATTCGGTGTGATGGGAGAAGCTTATGCAAGAGATGTTTTGGGTATAGCTTATCCAAAAGTCGGTTTACTCTCCAACGGAGAAGAGTCTTCAAAAGGCAACGAAGTTACTAAAGAAGCCTACAAAATGTTACAATCTTTATCTTCATTTGTCGGAAATATAGAAGGAAACAATATTTTTGACGGAAGTGTGGATGTGATAGTTTGTGACGGTTTTGTCGGAAATATACTTTTAAAGACTAGTGAAGGCGTAGCGGACTCTATCACTAAGATTATCAAAAAAAACGTTAGAAAATCACCTCTGGCTATAACGGGCGCAATTCTTATGAGAAAAGTCTTTAGAATCCTTAAAAAGCAGGTGGATTATGCCGAATACGGCGGTGCGCCTCTTATAGGGATAAACGGATGTTCTATCATAAGTCACGGTAAAAGTAACGCAAAAGCGATAAAAAACGCTATTTTTCAAGCGATTAATTTCTCAAATTCCGATATAAATAAAGATATCGAAAATAGATTGAAGGAATTTAAGGATAAAAACGGTTAAGGAATATATATGTATGCTTCTTTGAAATCTATCGGCGCTTATGTACCTAAAAATGTCTTGAGTAATTTCGATCTTGAGAAGATGGTCGATACAAGTGATGAGTGGATAAAAAAAAGAACCGGTATAGAGATAAGACATATTGCCGATAAAGATGAAGCTACAAGCGATTTGGCGTACGAAGCCGCAAAAGTCGCTATAAAAAGAGCAAAGATAGATGTTAAAGATGTAGATTGTATTATACTTGCTACTATCAGTCCCGATTATTTCTGTATGCCTTCAACCGCTTGTTTGGTTGCCGAAAAACTTGGTATAAAAGGCGTTATGGCGTTTGATATAAGTGCGGCTTGTAGCGGTTTTGTCTACTCTTTATCCATAGCGAAATCTTTTATCGAATCGGGATTGAAAAACAATGTGCTTGTTATAGGTGCGGAGAAGTTGAGTGCGATTACCGACTACACCGATAGAGGTACTTGCGTGATTTTCGGTGACGGTGCGGGAGCGGCCGTCATAGGTAGAAGCGACGATAAAAAAGAAGCGATAGTGGATGTGATGGCGGCATCAGACGGAAAATACTCCAATCTTTTGATAACTCCCGGCGGAGGCTCAAAATATCCCGCTTCGGAAGAGACTCTAAAAAAACATATGCACTATATGAAAATGGCGGGTAACGAAACTTTTAAGATAGCCGTTAAAACATTGACCGAAGATGTCATAGAGATACTTAGAAGAAACGGCTTAAAATCCGAAGATGTAGATAGATTTATTCCTCATCAGGCAAATTATAGAATCATCGAGTACGTAAGGGCAAAACTTGACTTTCCGAAAGAGAGGACGGTAGTCACCGTAGCCAAATACGGTAACACTTCAGCCGCATCCATACCTATGGCTATAAACGACGCTTACGAAAACAACAATCTAAACTACGGAGACCTCATGCTACTTGATACCTTCGGAGGCGGTTTAACCTGGGGTAGCGCTTTAGTTAGATTTGCTCAAAAATAGTACTATTTTTCAAAACATCAAACTTATATTTACTTTACATTTAAAATATTAGCATATAATTCGTCTAAACTTTTCTTGTGTGCGAAAAAGATTCGTACGAAAAATTAGGAGAATATTTATGCTTGAAGTTATAAACGGTATAAAAAAAGAGATAAAAAAGGTCGTCATAGGTCAAGATGAGATGATAGAGGCTCTTATCATAGGACTTTTATGTGACGGTCATATCTTGCTTGAAGGTGTTCCCGGACTTGCAAAGACTACGACGGTCAACTCTTTTGCAAAATCTTTGGGACTAAATTTTAAAAGGGTACAGTTTACACCTGACCTGCTTCCTAGCGATATAGTGGGAACGGAGATATATGACCCCAAAAATAATGAGTTTAAAATCAAAAAAGGTCCCGTATTTACCAATATTTTGTTGGCGGATGAGATAAATAGAGCGCCGGCAAAGGTGCAATCCGCGCTTTTGGAGGTGATGCAAGAGAAGCAAGTCACGATAGGCGATAAGACTTTTGAGATAGATAGACCGTTCTTGACTCTCGCTACTCAAAATCCCGTAGAACAAGAGGGTGCTTACAATCTTCCCGAAGCGCAATTAGATAGATTTATGCTAAAAGTCGTCGTGGGTTACAACACAAAAGAGGAAGAGGTTGAGATAGCTAGAAGAGTGGCGAACGGCTCATACGATACTATCTATCAAGTGGCGTCGAAAGAGGATATAGAAAAGATAAAAAAAGAGATATTGAAAGTTCATATAGACAGAGAGGTTGAAGAGTATATAGCAAGTTTGGCTTTCGCTACGAGAGAACCCGAAAAATACGGACTTGACGATATAAAAGACTATATAAGTTTCGGAGTTAGCCCAAGAGCGTCTATCGATTTATACAAAGGTTCAAGAGCTTACGCTTATCTAAGAGGCAGAGATTTTGTTACTCCGGTAGATATAGCCCATATGGCTAAAGAGGTGATGAGACATAGGATTATACTCTCTTACGAAGCTGAAGCCGAGGGGATAGATAGCGATTATATCATTGATAAAGTTATCCAAAAAGTTCCGATGCCGTAGGTGAGTGATGCAAAATAGTATCGAATATAAACTAAAAAAAATCCTCATAAAGACAAAGAGGAAAATTTTTAGCGAAATTGCGGGAAATAATATCTCTCATTTTGAAGGTGAAGGTTTTGATTTTGTCGAGCTTAGAGAGTATCACTTTGGAGACGATGTTAGAAAAATAGACTGGAAAGTAACCGCAAAAAAACAAAAGCCGTATATCAAAATATTTAAAGAAGAAAAAGAGTTAAATGTAGTGATAGTTTCGCTACTTGGAGGGAGTGTTTATTTTGGCTCCAAAGTTTTTAAGCAAGATGTTATAGCCGAAATATTCGCTCTTTTATCTTTTTCGAGCGTTAAAAATTCGGACAATTTTAGCTCTTTGATTTTTACGGATAAAGAGGAAAAATTTTTAAAACCTACAAAGAAGATATTTGGAGTGTATAAAGGAGCCCAAGATATCTTAGAGTTCAACCCCATAGGTAAAAAAGTTGACTATAAGGCTCTTGTTTCGTATCTCTCAAAGAGAATAAAGAGAAAATCCATCATTTTTCTTGTAGGAGATTTTGTGGGTGATGTGGATGTGAGTTTGTTATCCAAAAAGCATGAAGTGATAGCTTTTGTCGTTAGGGATAAATTAGAGGAGAATCCTCCCGATTTTGGTTTTATCAATCTGATGGACCCCGAAAGCAAAAAATTTTTACAGATGGATTTAAGCAAGAAAGTTGTTGAGGATTATAAAAAATCGATTATAAAAAATGATGCTAAGTTGTATAAACATTTTATAAAAAATAGGGTTAGATTTACAAAGATTTACACGGATGATGATCCTTTTGTGAAGATATCCAAACTATTCGCAGGAGTTTAAATTGCAAAAAATTGAAGGTTTAAGAGATATAAGAGGTATTGTGGAGATTCCAGATATCGGTTATTATATCTTTTTATTTGTAGCTGTTTTGGCGGTTATCGCTTTGATGGCTTTTGTCGTATATCTTTTAAACTTTATAAAAAATAGAAAAAAATCGAAAAGAAAACAGTATATTAAAAAATTAAAAAATATAGATTTTAGCGACTCGAAAAAAGCCGCTTATGAGATAACTAAATATGCGAGAAAAATTGCCGATACGAAGCAAAGTAAAGAGATACTGCAACAGTTATTAAGAGAGCTGGATAGATATAAATATGTAAAAAATCCTCCTAAATTCGACGAAGAGAGCAAAAAGTATCTGCAACTTTTCTTGGAGGTGTGTTGTGGATAAGATAATTTTCGAATATCCTTGGGCGATATTAGTCGTCATTCCTTTTATAATCTGCGCTATCTTTTGTAAGATAAGGTTTGATGCTTTAATATTTCCTCATGCCGTTTTGTTGCAAAAATCGGCGCAAAAGAGATCTTATCTTTTGCCTCTTTTAAAGTGGATAAGTATTATATTTTTGATTATAGCCCTTATGTCGCCCGTTATAGAAAATAAGATAGAGATACAAAAAAACAGAGGCTACGCCATAGGGTTATTGCTCGATATAAGTAGGTCTATGAACGCGCCCGGGTATGTTAATAAGTTTGCGATAGTTAAAAAGATAGTTAGAGAGTTTATAAAAAAGAGAAAACATGACCAGATGGGTATAGTGGTGTTTGCGGATTTCGCCTATGTAGCTTCGCCTTTAACTTACGATAAGAGTATGCTTTTAAAGATACTTGACAATCTTCAAGTGGGAATGGCGGGCAACAGATATACGGCGATTTACGATGCTCTGTTTTTCGGGGCTAAGCTTTTTAAGACAAGTAACGCAAAAAGTAAAGTTATCATTTTATTAACGGATGGAGAAAACAATACTCAAACCGTACCTTTTGATGTTAGTTTGAGACTTTTAAAGAAGTACGGCATAAAAGTTTATACCATCGGTATAGGAAATAACGGTGACTTTAACAGGGCGGAACTTGTCAAAATAGCCAAAGAGACCGGAGGAATGTTCTTTTCGGCAAATTCCAAAGAGAAGCTAAAAGATATATACAGTGAGATAGATAAACTTGAAAAGAGTGAGATAAAAAGCGATAAGTATATCCAAAAAAGTTATCTCTATCCGTATCCGCTATTTATAGCGCTTATATCACTGTTGTTATATCTTTATATTGTCAATAAAAGGGGTGCGGCATGATGTTTTTACATCCTGATTATCTATTTTTGATGCTTGTACCTTTGGTTTTTTTGCTTTTTTTGATATTTACGAATAAATCTCAAATAGATAGATTTTACTCTAAGGAGATAGTATCAAAATTGAAAATAAGTGACGGCGGAATAGGTCAAAAAGGTAGAAATATCTTTTTATTTACCGCACTTGTTTTGATGGTTGTGGCTTTTGCCAGACCCGTAATACCAAAGGGAGAAGTAACGGTAAAAAGTAGTATGGTAGACATACTTATAGGTATAGACGTTTCAAAATCTATGTTGGCAAACGATGTGTATCCAAATAGATTGGATTTTGCCAAAAAAAGAGTGATAGAGTTTATGAATAGCTTTAAAAAGGCGAGATTCGGGGTAGTGGCTTTTAGTAGTGTCGGATTTTTGGTTTCCCCGATAAGCGAAGATACCAAAACGGTTGAATATCTCGTAAACAATCTAAGTACAAACTCTCTAAATCAAAAGGGAACGGATTTGTTTACGCCTCTTGAGTTGGCAAAAAAATTTTTAAAAAATGAAAAAGAGAAGATATTGGTGCTGTTTACCGACGGAGGAGACAGTAAGGATTTTTCCAAAGAGATAGAGTTTGCAAAAGAGAATGATATAAAAGTGTATGTGTATGCGGTGGGAACTAAAAAAGGAAGCACTATAAAAGATAGTAACGGATTATTGACGGACAAGAACGGCAATATAGTCGTAGTGAAGTTGAATGAAGCTATAAAAGAACTTGCCGTAAAAAGCGGCGGAGCCTATATAGTCGGTGATTATAGCGGTAAAAGTATAAAAAAATTGGAACAAAGTATAAAAGAGAAGATAAAACAGGCTAATGAATTGGAAAAGAAGATAAAAACATATAAAGAGTTATTTTACTATCCGTTGTGGGGTGCGTTATTGTTGTTGCTTTTCGGGTTTAGCTCTATGCCGAGCAAAAGAGTAAAAAGTGTCGCTACGATTTTGCTTGTGATGTTTGCTTTTTCGCCTCTCTCTTTGAAAGCTCAAATGTTTGATTTCCAAAAGATAAAACAGGCAAAAGAGTACTATAAAAACAAAGAGTACGACAAAGCGGCAAATATATATAAAGAGCTTTTAAAAGATAAGAAAGATACTCAAGAGTTGAAGTATGATTTGGCAAACGCTCTTTATAAGGAGCATAAGTATAAAGAGGCTCTAAACTATTATCAAGCCGTCAAAAGCGACAATCCCGAATTGGAATTTAAAAAATATTTCAATGAAGGCAATTCGTTGGTGTATTTGCAAAAATATGACGAAGCTATAAAAGCGTACAAGAAAGCCTTAAAGATAAAAGATGATGAAGATGCAAGGCACAACTTAAAAATCGTAGAAAATCTGAAAAAGAAAAAACAAAACAAAAAGCAAAATAACAAGCAAAACCAAAAGAAGAACAATAAACAAAATAAAAACAACAAAAAGCAAAACAAAAATAGTAAACAAAATAAAAAAAGCG